>NZ_JBHTRF010000054.1:0-58224 GCF_042796115.1 Kitasatospora sp. NPDC056446
GCACTGCGCCGTCCGGGGCCGCCGCCGTTTCCGGGTCCCGTTCCGGCCCGTCGCGCGCGACGCGGTGTCTACACTCCGGTGCCATGCTGCAAACTCCGCGCGGGGCACGTCAGGTGGCCGCCCTCGGCCTGGTGTTCGGCGCCGTCCTGCTGGCGGGCGCGGCCACCGGCGCCTGGGGCGAACCGGGCGGCCCGCCGCCCGGCCCCTCCGCCGACCCCGCCCGGCCCGCCGCCGTCGACGGGCTCCCGGCGGACCCGGCCGGCAGCGCGCTGTCCGAGCAGCAGGCCGAGCACCTGCTGGTGGCCGGCGGCGACCGCTGGGGCGCGTACTACAGCGCGCAGGAGTACGCCGAGTTCAGCCAGGGCCTGGGCGGCCGGTACCTGGGCGTCGGCCTCTCGGTCGGCCGCGGCGAGGACGGCGCCACCGAGGTCTCCCGGGTCGCGCCCGCCGGTCCGGCCGCCGCGGCCGGGATCGCCGCCGGCGACCGGCTGCTGCGGATCGGCGCGGACCAGGCCGACCACCTGCCGGTCACCGAGGTGGTCGCCCGGCTGCGCGGCCGGGGGGACGAGCGCAGAGCCGGCTCCGAGGTCACCGTGGAGGTCCGGCGCGGCGCGGGCGAGGTGCGCGAACTACGGCTGCGGCGCGCGCTGCTGGACAGTCAGCAGGTCACCGCGGAGCACCTGGACAAGGGCGTGCTGCGGATCACCGTACGGGCCTTCACCAGCGGCGTCGCCGACCAGGTGCGCGCCGCGCTGCGCGCCCCGCACACCGGTGTGCTGCTCGATCTGCGCGGCAACTCCGGCGGGTTGGTCGACGAGGCGGCCGGCACCGCCGGGATCTTCCTGGACGGCGGTCCGGTCGGCTCGTACCAGGACCGCGGCGGGACCAGGGAGTTGACCGCCCCGCCCGGCGGCGACCAGCGCACCCCGCTGGTGGTGCTGGTGGACGGCGGCACGATGAGCGCGGCCGAACTGCTGGCCGGCGCCATGCAGGACCGCAGCCGCGCCGTCCTGGTGGGCAGCCGGACCTTCGGCAAGGGCACCGTCCAGCAGCCCAGCCGGCTCGCCGACGGCGCGGTGCTGGAGATGACCGTCGGCCGCTACTACACCCCGGCCGGCCGCTCCCCGGACGGCACCGGCCTCGCCCCCGACGTCCCGGCGGCCACCGGCGAGGACGCCGACGCGCTCGCCCTGCGCGTCCTCGACGGGATCGGCACCCGCGCCTAAAGCAGCTGCCCGACCGGGCCCGGAAGTGCGAGAATGACCGCGCTATGGCAAAGGAAACCGGACACAAGCTGATCGCGCAGAACAAGAAGGCGCGGCACGAGTACACGATCCTCGACACCTACGAGTGCGGCCTCGTACTCACCGGCACCGAGGTCAAGTCGCTCCGTGAAGGGAGGGCCAACCTGGTCGACGGCTACGCGTACATCCAGAACCGCGAGGCGTGGATCGACAACGTCTTCATCCCCGAGTACACCCAGGGGACGTGGACCAACCACTCGGCCCGGCGCAAGCGCAAGCTGCTGCTGCACCGGATGGAGATCCAGAAGATCGAGACCAAGGTCCGCGACGCGGGCCACACCCTGGTCCCGCTCTCGCTGTACTTCAAGGACGGCCGGGTCAAGCTCGAACTCGCGCTCGCCGTCGGCAAGAAGCTGTACGACAAGCGCCAGACGCTGCGCGAGAAGCAGGACACCCGCGAGACCGCCCGCGCGGTGGCGGCCGCCCGACGGCGCCAGGGTTAATCCGCTGGACCCTCGCCCGTCGCCTGCCGTAGTATGGCGTCAGCAACACGGACGGTCACCGTCCGAGCTGTTTCTCAAAAAAACATGGGGATGATCGGTTTCGACAGGGGATGTTGAAACAGGGGAAGCGAGCCGAGGAACGCGGCAATGATCTCGTTAACCACGTGTCGCAAAAAAATAATCGCCAACTCTAAGCGCGATTCCCAGCAGTTCGCTCTCGCTGCCTAATAAGCACCGATAGCGCTTGGGTGTCAGACCGGGGAGTTCCCGACCCGGACCCTGGCATAATCTAGGGAACTCAACCGTCCGCCCGGGCTGCGAGGGCGGATGGGAAATCAAACAGCAGCTGGGCCTGTTGGCGGCTTGTCCGTGTGACTGCCAGGGCCGAGAAAATCACAGCGGACTGCGCTCGGAGAAGCCCTGAATTAACTCCACTGGACCCGGGTTCGATTCCCGGCATCTCCACCACCCCATGTTGCATCGAAGGCCGCCCACCGCTCCGCGGAGGGCGGCCTTCGATTTTTGTACGTTCCGGAGCAGCGCGGTCGGGGGGTCGCGGCGTAGGATCATCCGTCCGCTCGTTTTCCGGAGCGGGATTCCGCCGCAACCACCGAGGCCATGCAGAGCAACACGGACACCAGCCCCACCGCCGACCACGAGACCGTCCGCGCGCGAGAGATCGCCGGTGAGCAGCAACACCTCGACACCGTCTACCACCGGTTGGAGGAGAAGCTCGCCGAGGCCGAGTACATCCTGGAGGACGCCGCCAAGCGGGTCCATGTGGGAACCCCCGGCGCACTCGCCGAGCGCGACGCCCAGGTCTACCGGGCCGGGGCCCACCTCCAGCGTCTCAACAACGAGTTCGAGGACTTCCTCTTCGGCCGGATCGACCTCCAGCGGGCGGACGCCCCGGAGGAGCACGGCATCCCCTCGAACACCCCGCTCGACCCGGCCGACCCGGCCGTCGCCGAGACCCTCCACATCGGCCGCCTCGGTGTCCTGGACGCCGAGTACGGCCCCCTGGTGATCGACTGGCGCGCGCCCGCCGCCGCCCCGTTCTACCGGGCCACCCCGGTCGAGCCCGGCCGGGTGATCCGCCGCCGGGTGATCCGCTCCAAGGGCCGCCGGGTGATCGGCGTCGAGGACGACCTGCTGCGTCCCGACCTCACCCCGACCCTGGGCGGCGAGGAACTGGCCGTGGTCGGCGACGGCGCGCTGATGGCGTCGCTGGGCCGCGCCCGCAGCCACTCGATGCGCGACATCGTCTCCTCGATCCAGAAGGAGCAGGACGAGGTGATCCGGGCGGCCGCCGCGGGCGCCACCCTGGTCACCGGCGGCCCCGGCACCGGCAAGACCGCCGTCGCCCTGCACCGCGCCGCGTACCTGCTCTACCAGGACCGCCGCCGCTACGCCGGGGGCATCCTGGTGGTCTCGCCGACCCCGCTGCTGGTCTCCTACACCGAGGGCGTGCTGCCCTCGCTCGGTGAGGAGGGCCAGGTCGCCATCCGGGCGATCGGCTCGCTGGTGGACGGCGTCGAGGCGGACACCTACGACGCCCCCGAGACGGCCCGGATCAAGGGCTCGGACCGGATGGTGCAGCTGCTGCGCCGGGCCGCCCGCGTGGCGCTGGAGCTGAACGCGCCGCAGGAGCTGAAGGTGGTCGCCCGCGGCGAGGTGCTGAAGCTGGACGCGTCCCGGCTGAAGGCGGTCCGCGGCAACGTGGTGGGCTCCGGCGGCACCCCGTTGAACCTGCTGCGCCCGCGCGCCCGCCGGCTGCTGCTGGACGCGCTGTGGCAGGAGATCGTCAGGACCCTGCCGAGGCCGACCGACCACTACGCCCGGGAGCAGCGCCAGGAGGAGAAGGAGAGCTTCGACGAGTACGTCTCGGACGAGGCGCCGTTCCTGGACTTCCTGGACGCCTGGTGGCCGGCCGTGACCCCGCGCCGGGTGCTCGGCACGCTCAAGCAGCACCGCCACATCAACCGGATCGCCCGCCGGGCCGTCACCCCGGAGGAGGCGAGGCGGCTGGCCGCCTCCTGGCGCCACCTGTCCCCGACGGGCGAGGGCGCGCTGTCCGCGCACGACGTCGCCCTGGTGGACGAGCTCCAGGTGCTGCTCGGCGAGGCGGCCCGTCCGAAGGTCCGCGAGGTGGACGCGATGGACCTGCTGACCGGCCTGGAGGAGGTCACCACCTTCGCCGACCGCAGTACCCGCCGGCGCGACCGCGAGCCGGTGGAGCGCAAGGAGTACGCCCACGTGATCGTGGACGAGGCGCAGGACCTCACCCCGATGCAGTGGCGGATGATCGGCCGCCGCTCCCGGATGGCGACCTGGACCATCGTCGGCGACCCGGCGCAGTCCTCCTGGCCGTTCCCGCAGGAGGCCCAGGCCGCGCTGGACGAGGTGCTGGCCGGAAAGCCGCGGCGGCGCTTCACGCTGACCGTCAACTACCGCAACCCGGCCGAGATCGCCGAGGTCGCGGCCAGGGTGCTGGCGCTGGCCGCCCCGGGCACGCCCTCGCCGACCGCGGTGCGCCACGTCGGTGTGGAGCCGCGCTTCGCGGCCGTCACCGACCCGTCGCCGGAGGCCTTCGGCGCGGCCGCCAAGGCCGAGCTGGAGCGGCTGCTGGCCGAGGTGGACGGCACCGTGGCGATCGTGGTGCCGATGGACCGCCGGGCCGAGGCGGCCGGGTGGGCCGAGGGCCTGGGCGGGCGCGTCGTGGCGCTGGGCAGCCTGGAGGCCAAGGGCCTGGAGTACGACGCGACGGTGGTGGCCGACCCGACCGGCATCGCCGGCGAGTCGGAGGCCGGCCTGCGGGTGCTGTACGTCGCGCTGACCCGCGCGACCCAGCGGCTGACGGTGCTGTCCGGTCCGGACGACCTGCCGGACGCGGCCGGCGTGCCCGCGCTGCTGCACGGCTGACGGTCCCGCGGGGGAACCCGCGGGACCCACGGAAGAAGGCCCCCCACCGCTTGGTGAGGGGCCTTCAGACGTTGACGACACCGACCCGCCATGCTCGCCTCGCGGCAAGTGGTCCCTCGAAGGGACGAAGGTTGGGCCCGGGGGCTTGGATCGAGCCGGTGTCCCGTCCAATGTAACGCATCGGCCCGGAGAGGCAAGGAGTGGACGGGGGGAGGTCGGCGGAGGAAGCCGGGATTGTCGGATCCGCACACTCAATGAACGTTATTTCTGGCTACCCCTTGGAAGGTGCGACGATCGAGGTCTAGCATGCGCAGGCGATGCCTTCAACAAAATGTTGAGCCTGCGGGACAGACGGAAGAAGGAAGCGTCGATGGCGACGGTGCCCAGTGTCTCCAACTCGATCACGGTACGGCTGGAGGTCCCGGCCCGGGGCAACGCCGTCAGTGCGATCACCACGGCCGTGGAGTCCTCCGGCGGATCGGTGACCGGTCTCGACGTCACCGCCTCCGGCCTGGAGGCGCTGCGGATCGACGTCACGGTGGCGGCCTCCTCGGTCGCGCACGGCGAGGAGATCGTCGAGAAGCTGCGCGCGATCGACGGCGTGGCGATCGGCAAGGTCTCGGACCGCACCTTCCTGATGCACCTCGGCGGCAAGATCGAGATGTCCTCCAAGCTGCCGATCCGCAACCGTGACGACCTCAGCATGATCTACACCCCGGGCGTCGCCCGGGTCTGCATGGCGATCGCGGAGAACCCCGAGGACGCCCGTCGCCTCACCATCAAGCGCAACAGCGTCGCCGTGGTCACCGACGGCTCGGCGGTGCTCGGCCTGGGCAACATCGGCCCGGCGGCCGCGCTGCCCGTCATGGAGGGCAAGGCGGCCCTCTTCAAGCGCTTCGCCGGGATCGACGCCTGGCCGCTCTGCCTGGACACCCAGGACACCGACGAGATCGTCGCCATCGTCAAGGCGATCGCCCCGGGCTTCGCGGGGATCAACCTGGAGGACATCTCCGCGCCGCGCTGCTTCGAGATCGAGGCCCGGCTGCGCGAGGCCCTGGACATCCCGGTCTTCCACGACGACCAGCACGGCACCGCGATCGTGGTGCTGGCCGCCCTCACCAACGCGCTGAAGGTGGTCGGCAAGGAGATCGGCGACATCCGGGTGGTGATGTCGGGCGCCGGCGCCGCCGGCACCGCGATCCTCAAGCTGCTGATGGCGGCCGGCGTCTCGCACGCCACCGTGGCGGACGTGCACGGTGTGGTCCACGAGGGCCGTGGGGACCTCAACGACAGCCTGCGCTGGATCGCCGAGCACACCAACCGCTCGGCCCGTACCGGCACCCTCAAGGAGGCCGTGGCGGGCGCCGACGTCTTCATCGGCGTGTCGGCCCCGAACGTCCTGGACGGCGACGACCTGGCCACCATGGCCGACGACGCGATCGTCTTCGCGCTGGCCAACCCGGACCCGGAGGTCGACCCGGCGATCGCCCGGCAGACCGCCGCCGTGGTCGCCACCGGCCGCAGCGACTTCCCGAACCAGATCAACAACGTGCTGGTCTTCCCGGGTGTCTTCCGCGGCCTGCTGGACGCCCAGAGCCGCACGGTCAACACCGAGATGATGATCGCCGCCGCCCGGGCGCTGGCCACCACCGTCGCGGACGACGAGCTGAACGCGAACTACATCATCCCGAGCGTCTTCCACAAGGACGTCGCCAAGACCGTCGCCGCCGCCGTGCGCGACGCGGCCCTGGCGGGCGCCCAGGGGGACCCCGTGCCGTCCCGTCCGACCCCGGGCATCGTCGGCACCCTCGACACCTCCGCCTTCCCCACCGTCAAGCTCTGACGGACCGCCCGGCGGGCAGCTCGCCGATCGCTCAAATGTGCGAATAGTGGTCATACCCGCCGGGCCCGCCCCGAACCCTTGCGACACAAGGGCGAGGGGCGTGTTTGGGCTTGTCAGTCCTAGGGCGTACGGTAGCCCTGCACGGGGCAGGCGTGTCCGACAAGTACGGAACGTCCCCCTGGTTCTCCGGCGAGTCGTCCCGACCGCCGCCCGCGCCCGGTCCGCCGGAGCCGACGGAGCGTCACACCTCCAACGGGCGGGCGATGTTCGGGTGGCCCGGCCGGAGCCCGATTGGCTTTCTCGGGGCCGGTCGGGGCAGGATTCGTATCCAGGCAGGCGGGCGGGCCTTTCGTAGGCTCCGGCGCGCGGCATCGGGTGCGGACCCGGCCTGCGACCACGCAATGCCTGCACGAGCACAGTGTGCGGACCTGCGGCCCATCCGGGTGCCCCCCGGTGGGAGTACCGATGGGCCCCCGTACACCGCAAGCGAACAGACCACAGGAGTACACATGAACCGCAGTGAGCTGGTGGCCGCGCTGTCCGAGCGCGCCGAGGTGACCCGCAAGGACGCCGACGCCGTTCTGGCCGCCTTCGCCGAGATCGTCGGCGAGGTCGTCGCCAAGGGCGACGAGAAGGTCACCATCCCCGGTTTCCTGACCTTCGAGCGCACCCACCGTGCCGCCCGCACCGCCCGCAACCCGCAGACCGGCGAGCCGATCCAGATCGCCGCGGGCTACAGCGCCAAGGTGAGCGCCGGCTCGAAGCTGAAGGAAGCCGCCAAGGGCGCTGCCTGAGCCACCCCTTGAACGCCCGAGAGGCCGGGCTCCCCGTGAGGGGGGCCCGGCCTCTCGCCGTTCCGCGGGGTCCTACGCGTCGACCAGCTGCTCGCTGGGCAGCTCGACGTGGGCGCCCAGGTCGCGCAGCTTCTCCATGAAGTTCTCGTAGCCGCGGTTGATCAGGTCGATGCCGTGCACGGTCGAGGTGCCCTCGGCCGCCAGCGCCGCGATCAGGTACGAGAAGCCGCCGCGCAGGTCCGGGATGACCAGCTCGGCGCCCATCAGCTTGGACGGGCCGGAGACGACCGCGGAGTGCAGGAAGTTGCGGGCCCCGAAGCGGCACGGGGTGCCGCCCAGGCACTCGCGGTAGAGCTGGATGTGCGCGCCCATCTGGTTGAGCGCGCCGGTGAAGCCGAGCCGCGACTCGTACACCGTCTCGTGGACGATGGACAGGCCGGTGGCCTGGGTCAGCGCGACCACCAGCGGCTGCTGCCAGTCGGTCTGGAAGCCCGGGTGCACGTCGGTCTCCAGGGCGATCGCCTTGAGCTCGCCGCCCGGGTGCCAGAAGCGGATGCCCTCGTCCTCCACCTCGAAGGCGCCACCGACCTTGCGGAAGGTGTTGAGGAAGGTCATCATCTCCAGCTGGCGGGCGCCGCGGACGTAGATGTCGCCCTTGGTGGCGAGCGCCGCGCAGGCCCAGGACGCGGCCTCCAGCCGGTCCGGCAGCGCGCGGTGGGTGTAGCCGCCGAGCTCGTCCACACCGGTGATCAGGATGGTCCGGTCGGTGCCCAGCGTGATGATCGCGCCCATCTTCTGGAGGACGCAGATCAGGTCCACGATCTCCGGCTCGATGGCCGCGTTGCGCAGCTCGGTGACGCCCTCGGCGAGCACCGCCGTGAGCAGCACCTGCTCGGTCGCGCCGACCGAGGGGTAGGGCAGCTCGATCTTGGTGCCGCGCAGGCGCTGCGCGGCGACCAGGTAGGTGCCCTGCGGGTGCTTCTCGATGGTGGCGCCGAACTGGCGCAGCACCTCGAAGTGGAAGTCGACCGGCCGGCCGCCGATGTCGCAGCCGCCCAGGCCCGGAATGAAGGCGTGGCCGAGGCGGTGCAGCAGCGGGCCGCAGAACAGGATCGGGATCCGCGACGAGCCCGCGTGCGCGTCGATGTCGGCGACGTTGGCGCTCTCGACGTGCGAGGGGTCGAGGATCAGCTCGCCGTCCTCGTCGCCGGTGCGCACGGTCACGCCGTGCAGCTGCAGCAGGCCGCGAACGACCTTGACGTCGCGGATGTCCGGGACGTTGCGCAGTCTGCTGGGGCCCTGGCCGAGGAGGGCGGCGACCATGGCCTTGGGGACCAGGTTCTTCGCTCCGCGGACGCGGATCTCGCCTTCGAGGGGGTTTCCGCCGTGGACCAGCAGTACGTCGTCGGTCATCGTTCTCGCAATCCGGGGTGCCAGAGGAGTCGGGGGGAGGTGGGCTCCGGGAGAGAGCCGGTGGTGGACCGGTCGTACGGGCGCGTTCGGGCCCCCGGCGAAACCGAGTCGGCACCGCATAAGGCGTCCACCAGACGTAGATGGTAGTAGGCGTGCCGTCGGTTCCCGTGAGCCTCTCCCGTGATGGTGCTCTCTCGGGGGGTGCCGGCGCCCGCCGGTGGGGCCGTACGGGTGTTCGTCCGGCGTGGCGGGGTTTCGGGCGTTGCGGTGTCCGAGCGGTGCCGTTCTGCGGGATCATGTGAGGCATGACGGCGGCCCATTCGCACGGAGGCCGGTCCCAGACCGGCCGTCTGCTCGTCGCGACGCCCCTGCTCACCGACCCGAACTTCGCGCGGGCGGTGGTGCTGCTCCTCGACCACGACGCCGAGGGGGCGCTCGGTGTGGTCCTCAACCGGCCGACGCCGGTCGAGGTGGGCAGCGTACTGGACGGCTGGGGCAGACTCGTCGGCCGCCCGGCCGTGGTGTTCCAGGGCGGGCCGGTCGCGCTGGACTCGGCGCTCGGCCTCGCGGTGGCGCCGGGGGAGCCCGGCACCGGCGAGCCGCTGGGCTGGCGGCGGGTGCACGGCGCGATCGGCCTGGTGGACCTGGAGGCGCCGCCCGAGGTGCTGGCCGGCGAGCTGGGCAGCCTGCGGATCTTCGCCGGGTACGCCGGCTGGGCGCCCGGGCAGCTGGAGGCGGAGCTGGAGAGCGGCGCCTGGTACCTCGTGGACTGCGAGCCCGGGGACGTCTCCAGCCCCGAGCCGGAGCGGCTGTGGCGCTCGGTGCTGCGCCGCCAGCGCGGTCCGCTCGCCCTGCTGGCGACCTACCCGGACGACCCGACGATGAACTGAGCGGCGGTCCCGCAGCGCGACACTGGCCCGGTTTCCCGGGGCGCCCATAGACTTGGCACCCATGAGCACTCTTGAGCCCGAGCGCGGCCTCGGCACCGGCACCCTGGTCGAGCCCGTCCCGCAGGTGTCCCACGGGGACGGCGACCACGAGCGCTTCGCGCACTACGTCCAGAAGGACAAGATCATGGAGAGCGCGCTCTCCGGGTCCCCCGTGGTGGCGCTCTGCGGCAAGGTGTGGGTCCCGGGCCGCGACCCGAAGAAGTACCCGGTCTGCCCGATGTGCAAGGAGATCTACGACGGCATCGGCAAGCCGCAGGACGGCGACGGCGACAAGAAGTAGTCCGCCGGCGGGAGGTCCGCCGGGTGCACGGCGCCGTTTTGCATAGCACCGCGTTCCCGGGGTGGTCTATGCCAATCGTTCCGGGCGTGGGCAGGATGTCGGAATGGACCTCATTCCCGCACCTTCGAGTGCCGTCCGCCACCCGGACGGGGACTTCCCGCTCGACGCCGCCACCACGCTGACCGCACCGCCCGCGCTGGCCGATGCCGAGCGCTGGCTGCGCGCCACGCTGTCCGCCGCCACCGGGCTGCCGTTCGGTCCGGGCGGTCCGGGCGGTCCGGGCGCGGGCATCGAACTGGTCCAGGACGAGGCGCTCGCCGCCGAGGCGTACCGGATCACGGTGCGCCCCGGCCACGCCCTGCTCGCCGCGGGCGGCCCGGCCGGCGCGCTGTGGGGCGCCCAGACCCTGCGGCAGCTGCTCGGCCCGGACGCCTACCGGCGCTCGCCGCTGCGCCACGAGGGCTGGGTGCTGCCCGGCGCCGACATCGAGGACGCCCCCCGGTTCGGCTGGCGCGGCGTGCTGCTCGACGTCGCCCGGCACTTCCTGCCGAAGTCGGACGTGCTGCGCTTCGTCGACCTGCTGGCCGCGCACAAGCTCAACGTGCTGCACCTGCACCTGACCGACGACCAGGGCTGGCGGGTGGAGATCAAGCGCTACCCGAAGCTGACCGAGCAGGGCTCCTGGCGGGACCGCTCGATGGTCGGCTACCGGTCCGGGCAGCGCCGCGACGACCGCCCGCACGGCGGCTACTACACCCAGGACGACCTGCGCGAGATCGTCGCCTACGCGGCCGCGCGCGGGGTGACCGTCGTCCCCGAGGTCGACCTGCCCGGCCACACCCAGGCCGCCCTCGCCGCCTACCCCGAGCTGGGCAACACCGACGTGGTGGACACCGCCGCGCTCGGCGTCTGGACGGACTGGGGGGTGAGCCACCACGTGCTCAACGCCTCCGAGGAGACCCTGCGCTTCTTCGAGGGGGTCCTGGAGGAGGTCCTGGAGCTCTTCCCGTCCGAGTTCATCCACCTCGGCGGCGACGAGTGCCCCAAGGAGCAGTGGAAGGACAGCGCCGCCGCCCAGGCCCGGATACGCGAGCTGGGCCTGGCCAACGAGGACGAGCTGCAGAGCCACCTCATCCGGCACTTCGACCGCTGGCTGGCCCGGCGCGGCCGTCGGCTGATCGGCTGGGACGAGATCCTGGAGGGGGGCCTGGCCCCCGGCGCCGCCGTTTCGTCGTGGCGCGGCTTCGGCGGCGGGATCGCCGCCGCGAAGGCCGGGCACGACGTGGTGATGTGCCCCGAGCAGCACGTCTACTTCGACCACCGGCAGGCGGACGGGCCGGACGAGCCGATCCCGGTCGGCTTCGTGCGCACGCTGGAGGACGTCTACCGCTTCGAGCCGGTGCCGGCGCAGCTGGACGAGGCCGCCGCGCGGCGGGTGATCGGCACCCAGGCCAACCTGTGGAGCGAGTTCATGGACAGCGCCCGGGACATCGACTACCGGGCCTTCCCCCGGCTGGTCGCCTTCGCCGAGGTCGCCTGGTCCGCGCTGCCCGCCGCCCCGGCCGACCGCGACTTCGCGGGCTTCGAGCAGCGGCTGGCGGCCCATCTGAAGGTGCTGGACGCGCTGGGCGTCGAGTACCGCCCGGCCGACGGGCCGCACCCCTGGCAGCGGCGGCCCGGTGTGGCCGGCCGGCCGATCGAGGGCCCGCCGCCGGTCCGCTAGGCCCGCCCCGGCCTGCCCCGGGTCCGCCCCCGGCCTGCCCTCGGGTGGGCCCGGGCGGGCTCCGGTCCGGCCGGTCGGGAACTTCTGAGTGGTCATCCGACGTCAAGAACAAATGAACATCTGCCCTGGCCCGGACCGGGTCCGGGCAGATACCGCCCGGTATCCGTCCCAATCGGGCAGTCCCGTTCGCCGGTCCCGAAATGATCATCGAGCATTGTGTGCCAGAGTTGCCCAACCCGGCCCGATCGCCCGTACCCTACGGGCCAGGCCGGGCTGCTGACGCGGACACCTCGGCCGTGGGCCGCGGGCGGCAGGCGATCGATGAGCAAGTGGAGCACGGTGGGACCCAGGTGAACCGGACGATCATGCTGCCGGCCTCGCTCGACGAGGCCGTCGACGCGCTGGCCGCCGCCCCGGCCGCGGTACCGGTGGCCGGGGCCACCGACCTCATGGAAGCCGTCAACGCCGGACGGCTGCGGCCCGCCGCCCTGGTCGGACTCGGCCGGATCACCGAACTGCGCGGCTGGCGCTACGAGGACGGCGGCACCGCCGTGCTCGGCGCCGGACTCACCCACGCCCGGATGGACCGCCCCGACTTCGCCGCGCTCATCCCCGCACTCGCCGACGCCGCCCGCACCGCAGGCCCGCCGCAGGTCCGCAACGTCGGCACCCTCGGCGGCAACATCGTCACGGCCGCCCCCGCCGGCGACACCCTCCCGGTGCTCGCCGCCCTGGAGGCCAGCGTCACCCTCGCCCGGGCCGGCGCCACCCGCGAGGTGCCGGTCAGTCACCTGCTCACCGGCCTCGACCCGGTGCGCCCCGGCGAACTGCTCACCTGGGTGCGCGTGCCGCTGCTGCACGCCCCCCAGGTCTTCCTCAAGGCCACCGGCCGCAGCGGCCCGGCCCGCGCCACCGCCTCCGTCGCCCTCGTCCTCGACCCCGCCCGGCGCTCGGTGCGCTGCGCCGTCGGGGCCGTCGCCCCCGTGCCGCTGCGACCGCTGGAGGCCGAGGCCTGGGTGGCCGGCTGCATCGACTGGGACGGCAGCCGGGAGATCGACCCGGCCGCGACCGCCGCCTTCGGCGAGTACGTGGCCACCGCCTGCGTCCCCGACAACTACGGCGCCGAGGGCGCCTGGGAGGCCGCGACCGAGGGGCCGACCGCGGCCGCCGTCCGGTTGCGGCGTACCGTAGCGGTGCTGGCCCGACGGGCACTGGGAAGGGCGCTGAAGTGACCACAGACCCCATCGAGACCCTCGACGCCGACCCGCTCGGCCTCTCCCCGCAGGTCAGCCGCGAGCTTCGCCCGTGCGCCTCCTACACGCTGCGGGTCAACGGTTTCGAACGGCCCGTCACCGACGCCTGGATCGGCGAGAGCCTGCTCTACGTGCTGCGCGAGCGGCTCGGCCTGGCCGGTGCCAAGGACGGCTGCGAGCAGGGCGAGTGCGGGGCCTGCTCGGTGCAGGTGGACGGCCAACTGGTGGCCGGCTGCCTGGTGCCCGCCGCACTGGCCGCCGACAGCGAGATCAACACCGTCGAGGGCCTGTCGGCCGCCGGCGGCGCGAGCGACGTCCAGCAGGCACTGGCCTCCTCCGGCGCCGTGCAGTGCGGCTACTGCACCCCCGGCATGGCGATGGCCGTGCACGACCTGCTCCAGCGCAACCACCGGCCCACCGAGGTCGAGGCCCGGCAGGCGCTCTGCGGCAACCTCTGCCGCTGCACCGGCTACCGGGGCGTCCTGGCCGCCGTCCAGACCGTCGCGGACGCCCGCGCGCTGGAGGCCGAGGAGGCGGAGGAGGCCGCCGCCGCGCAGGCCGCCACCGCACCGGCCGCCGAGCCGGCGGGCGGGGCCGCGGCCGAACCGGTCGCCGCCGGGCAGCCCGGCCCGGCCGCCGACGCCGGGTCCGCCGTCGAGCCGCCGGTCTACACCGACGCCGACGCCTGGATCGAGCACGTCCCGCAGCAGTCCGTTCCCCAGCAGCCCGTTCCGCAGCACGCGGCGCACCAGGGGGTGCCGCAGCCGGCGCAGCAGCACCCCGTCGGGCAGCACGCCCCGGCCGGGACGCCCTACGGTGACCCCGCGGGCGGCTACGACAGCGGCGTGTACGACACCACCGTGCTCGCCCCGGTCCAGGCAGGCATCCCCGCCCAGGCCGCCGACGACCAGGTGTACTACCCGCCGCAGGGCTACCCCGAGCAGCCGTACCAGGGCACCCCCGCCCACGGCACGTACCCGCCCTACCAGGACGGCCACCAGCAGCAGACCGGCTACGACACCGGGTACGACGCCCCGGTCTACGAGCCCACCCCCGCGCACGGCACCCCGGTGCCCGGCGCCGCCTTCGACGGCACGCCGCCGCACGGCACCCCGTACGCGGCCCCGGCCGAGGGCGGCGCCCAGGCCGGTGTCCCGTACGGTGCCACCCCCGCCCACGGCATCCGGCTCCCCGAGGACGACCACGCATCATGACGTCGCCTACCGACATCGGCGCAGCACTCCAGCAGGACGGCGGCGAGGGCGGCGCACCGGAGCCGTTCGGCCTGGGCAGCTCCCCGCTGCGCAGCGACGCGCTGCCCAAGGCGCTCGGCATCTACCCCTACGCGGCCGACCTGTGGGCCGAGGGGCTGCTGTGGGGCGCGCTGCTGCGCTCGCCGCACCCGCACGCCCGGATCCGCGGCATCGACACCTCGGCCGCGCTCGCGCTGCCCGGCGTGCACGCCGTGGTGACGGCCGCCGACCTGCCGCCCGGCCCGGACGGCACCCCCGACGGCGCCCCGGCCGGCCCGGTCGTCGCCGACCGGCCGGTACTGGCCGCGGACGTGGTGCGCCACCACGGCGAGCCGATCGCGGCGGTGGCCGCCGACCACCCGGACACCGCCCGGCTGGCGGTCGGTCTGATCACGGTCGACTACGAGCCGTTGGAGGCCGTGACCGACCCCGAGCAGGCCTTCACCGCGCCGGCGCTGCACCCGGACGGCAACCTGTTCCGCCACCTGCCGCTGCGCACGGGGGACCCGGACGCGGTCGGCGAGATCGTCGTCGAGGGCCTCTACCAGGTCGGCCGGCAGGACCCGGCCCCGCTCGGCGCCGAGGCCGGGCTGGCCGTGCCGCGCCCGGACGGCGGCGTCGAGCTGCACCTGTCCTCCACCGACCCGCACGGCGACCGCGACCGCACCGCCGGGTGCCTCGGCCTGGAGCCCGACCGGGTCCGGCTGGTGGCCACCGGCGTGCCCGGCGCCACCACCGACCGGGAGGACCTCGCCTTCCAGGTCACGCTGGCGCTGCTGGCGCTGCGCACCGGCCGCCCGGTGAAGATGACCCTCACCCGCGAGGAGTCCTTCCACACCCACACCTCGCGCCACCCCGCGCTCCTGCGCTACCGCCACCACGCCGACGCCGAGGGCACGCTGGTGAAGGTCGAGGCGCAGATCCTGCTGGACGGCGGCGCCTACGCGGACGTCTCCGCCGAGGCGCTGGCCGCCGCGACGGCGTTCTCGGCCGGCCCGTACGTCTGCCCCAACGTCTTCGTGGACGCCTGGGCGGTGCGCACCAACAACCCGCCGGCCGGGCGGATGCGCGGCGAGGGCGCGCTCCAGGCCTGCTTCGCGTACGAGTCGCAGCTCGACCAGCTGGCCGCCCGGGTGGGCGTGGACCCGGTGGAGATCCGCCGCCGCAACGCGATGTCCACCGGTGACCCGCTGCCCACCGGACAGGCCGTGACCTGCCCGGCGCCGGTGCGCGCGCTGCTGGACGCCGTCGCGGACGAGCCGCTGCCGGCCCTGCCGGTGGACGACCCGGACGCCGAGTGGCTGCTGCCCGGCGGGCCCGGCGGAGCGGGCGACCCGGCGGCGGTGCGGCGCGGCATCGGCTACGCCGTCGGCATGGTGCACATGCTGGGCGCCGAGGGCGAGGACGAGGTGTCCACCGCGACGGTGCGGGTCAGCGGCGACCACGCCACGGTGATCTGCGCGGCCGTCGACGCCGGGCAGGGCTTCGCCACGCTGGCCCGGCAGATCGTGCAGACCGTGCTGGGCGTCAGCGAGGTCTACATCGCGCCGGCCGACAGCGACCAGTCGATCGCCGGGCCGTCCGCCCGGGGCCGGCACACCTGGGTCTCCGGCGGCGCCGTCGAGCGGGCCGCGCTGATGGTCCGCCACCAGCTGCTGCAGCCGATCGCGGCGAACTTCGGGATGTCGGCGGAGCTGCTGCAGATCGCCGACGGCAAGATCACCTCGTACGACGGGGTGCTCGGGATGCCGGTCGCCGAGGCGCTGGAGGGCAAGGAGCTGTGGGCCACCGCGCAGTGCCGCCCGCACCCCACCGAGCCGCTGGACGAGTCCGGGCACGGGGACGCCTTCGTCTCCATCTCGTTCTGCGCGATGCGCGCGGTGGTGGACGTGGACATCGAGCTGGGCGCCGTGCGGGTGGTCGAGATGACGGTGGCGCAGGACGTCGGCCGGGCGCTGAACCCGCGGCAGATCGAGGACCGGATCGAGGCCGGGGTGGCCCAGGGCGTCGGGCTGGCCCTGCTGGAGGACCTGCGCACCGAAGGCGGTGTGCTGCAGAACCCCTCGCTCACCGGCTACCGGCTGCCCACCGCGCTGGACACCCCCGAGGTGCGGATCGCCGCGCTGCTGGAGGAGCGCGACGTGGTCGCCCCGTTCGGCGCCAAGGCGGTCGGCGCCGTCCCCGCGGTGGTCGCCCCGGCGGCCGTCGCGGCGGCCGTCCGCGCCGCCACCGGGCTGCCGGTGGGCCGGCTGCCGATCCGGCCGGAGGACGCCATCACGGCCTGACCGGGCCTGACCGGGCCCGCCGCGGAAATCCGTGGAGGGCCCGGGAAAGCCCCCGGAGGGCGCCCGGAAGGCCCTCGGAAGGCTTCCGGAGGGCCTCCGGAAAACGACGGAAAGGAATTGCCGGTCGACTTCGCGAGTCGACCGGCAATTCCATTTCTCCGAGGCCGTGGCGGGAATTGAACCCGCGTGCACCGCTTTGCAGACGGTTCCCTGGGCCACTCGGGCACACGGCCAGTGAATTCATGGTGGCGGATCCGGGGGAGCCGGGTCAATGACGTTTTGTAAATTCTGTATGGCAATGTGTGCTACCGTCGAAGAACGGTGACGGCATTTCCGCCACCCCGGACGAGCGCGTCGTACCCGGTGACGACAAGACGGCGCAGTTCAGCGGCAATCCGGCCGCTGTGGACTGCGGAGGTACCACCGTCATGGCCTGGCTCGTTCTGATCGTCTCGGGTCTCCTGGAGACCGTCTGGGCGGTCGCCCTGGAATCGTCCAAGGGCTTCTCCCGCCTCGTTCCCAGCGTCGTCTTCGGCGTCGCCCTGCTGTTCAGCATGGGCGGTCTGGCGTACGCGATGCGCACCATCCCGATCGGCACCGGCTACGCGGTCTGGGTCGGCATCGGCGCGGTCGGCACCGCGGTCTACGGCATGGCCGTACTGGGGGACGCGGTGACGATGGCCCGGATCGGCTGCCTGCTGCTGATCGTCTCCGGCGTGGTGGGCCTCAAGGTGCTGCACTGACCCCGTCCCCGCCGCCGGGTCCGACCCCGTCGCAGGCCCCGCCACCGGCCTCGTCGCCGGCCGCGTCCCAGGTCCGGAGACCCAGTCGATCACCGACCCCGGTCAGGGGTCATCGGGGCGGACGGCTCTTACGATGTTACGTATGACCACTGCCTCCCCCACCTCGGTCGACCCGGTTCCGATACCCCTCGACGACGACCCCGGCGGCGGGGTGCTCAGCGGCCGCTACCGCGCGTTGACGCTCGGCATCGTCTCGGTGGTCCTGGTGATCGCCTTCGAGGCGACGGCCGTCAACACCGCGATGCCGACGGCGGCCCGCCAGCTGGACGGCCTGGGCCTGTACGCCTTCGCCTTCTCCGGCTACTTCACCACCACGCTGTTCGCCCTGGTCGTCTCCGGCCAGTGGTGCGACCGGCGCGGCCCGCTGCGACCGCTGTTCACCGGCATCGCGGTGTTCGGCGTCGGCCTGCTGGTGGCCGGGACGGCGCCCGGGATGTGGGTGTTCGTGGCCGGCCGGGCGATCCAGGGCCTCGGCGGCGGACTGGTGATCGTCGCGCTGTACGTGGTGGTCGGCCGGGCGTATCCGGAGCGGTTGCGGCCGGCGGTGTTCGCGGCGTTCTCCTCGGCCTGGGTGCTGCCCTCGATCGTCGGCCCGCTGGTCGCCGGGGCGGTCACCCAGCACCTCGGCTGGCGCTGGGTGTTCCTGGCCGTGCCGGTGCTGATCCTGCTGCCGCTGGCCGTGATGGGCCCGGCACTGGCCCGATCCGAGCGTGAGCACCCGGCGCCCAGGAGTGCGGACTTCGACCGCCGGCGCACCCTGCTGGCCGCGATGGCGGCCCTCGGCGCCGGCCTGCTCCAGTACGCCGGTCAGCGCCTGGACCTGATCGGCCTGCTCCCCGGCGCGGCCGGGGCGGCGCTGCTGCTGCCGGCCGTCCTGGGGCTGCTGCCGAAGGGGACGCTGCGGGCGGGGCGCGGGCTGCCGACGGTGATCCTGCTGCGCGGGGTGGCGGCGGGGGCGTTCTTCTCCGCCGAGGTGTTCATCCCGCTGATGATGACCAGCCAGCGGGGCCTCTCGCCGACGCTGGCGGGGCTCACCCTGACCAGCGGCGGGCTCACCTGGGCGCTGGGCTCGTGGCTGCAGGGGCGGCCGGGGGCCGAGCGCTACCGGGGGGCGATGATCCGGGGCGGCTTCGTGCTGACCGCGGTGGCGATCGCGGGCGCCGCGCTCGTGCTGGTCCCGGCGGTGCCGGTCTGGGTGGCCGCGGCGGCCTGGGGCGTCGGCGGCATCGGGATGGGCCTGGCGATCGCCAGCGTCAGCGTGCTGATGATGAACCTCTCCGGGCCGCAGGACGCCGGCGCCAACTCGGCCGCGCTCCAGGTGAGCGACGCGCTGGGCAACGTGCTGCTCACCGGCCTGGCCGGGGTGCTGTTCGCGGCGCTCGGCGGCGGCGCGGTGGCCGCCGCCCACACGGGCGAAGGCGCCGGTTCGCCCGGCGCCTTCGCGGTGGTCTTCCTGGTCAGTACCGGGGTGGCCCTGCTGGGGGCGCTGCTCGCCGGCCGGGTCCGCGGCAGGGCCTGACGGTCAGCCGACGGCGGCCGGGGCGGCGGTGCCGGCCGGCGGCGCCGCCGGGGTGCCGAGGAAGGCGCCCCAGCCGCCCGCCGGGGCCTGCCCGGGGGCGAGGGTCTGGAGCTTGCGCAGCACCGCCGGGTCCTGGGCGTCCAGCCAGTCGACCAGTTGGCGGAAGGAGACCAGCCGGACCTCCGGCTTGTCCGCGACGGCCTTGAGGACGTCCTCGACGGCGTTCATGTAGATGCCGCCGTTCCACTCCTCGAAGTGGTTGCCGATGATGTACGGCGCCCGGTTGCCGTTGTAGGTGCGGTCGAAGCCCATCAGGTAGGCGTCCCGGGCCTGGGCCTGGAAGCCGGGGTGGAGCGCCGGGTCGGCCTTGGTGTTGGGGCCGCACTGGTTGTACATGATGTTGTAGTCCATCGAGAGCACCTGGAAGGTGTGCCCGGGGAAGGGGATGGACTGCAGCGGGAGGTCCCAGAGGGCGCCGCCCTGGATCTTCTGCGGCCAGATCTGGGTGCCGTTGCCGCTGCTGTCGTAGCGCCAGCCGCGCTTGACGGCGGTGGGCAGCAGGTTGCGCTGGCCCTCCAGGCACGGGGTGCGGCTGCCGATCAGTTCCTTGCGGTAGTCGAAGGGCAGCGCGGGCAGGTCGGTGAAGCCGGTGTTGGTGCGCCAGTTCGTCACGAAGTCCATCGCCTGCTGGATCTCGCTGTCCCACTCCTCGGGGGACCACTTGCCGACGCCGGTGGCGCCGCAGAAGTGGCCGTTGAAGTGGGTGCCGATCTCGTGGCCCTCCAGCCAGGCCGCGTGCACGTTCTCCAGGGTGACGCGGATGTGCGGGTCGCTCAGGTAGCCGATGTCGGAGGCGCCGACCTTGTGCCCCGGCGGGCGGTAGAGGTCCTTCTTGGACTCGGGCAGCAGGTAGAGGCCGCTGAGGAAGAAGGTCATCTTCGCGTCGTGCTCCTGGGCCAGCCGGCGGAACCGGGCGAACAGGCCGTTGTCGAGCTCGCCGGCGCCGTCCCAGGAGAAGACCACGAACTGCGGCGGGCGCTGTCCGGGCTGCAGCCGGTCGGGGGTGGGCTGGTGGGGCTGGGGGCCGGTGTCGGAGGTGGAGCCGTCGCCGATCAGGACGGTCTGCGGCTTGGGGGCCGGGGCCGGGGTGGGGGTGGCGCTCTGCTCGTCGGCCGCGCCGGTGGCGGGGGCGGAGCCGGTGGCCCGCTCCCCGCCGGTGGCGTGGTTGCTGCCGCAGCCGGCCGCCAGGGTGGCGGCGGCACCGGCCGCCAGCAGGGTGCGGCGGGAGAGAGCGTCCATGATCACTCCGTTCATGTGGCGTTCGGCTGCGTGCGGGAGTGTGGGGTCCGGTCGGACACGCGGCGGATCGAACCCGTGACCGCGACAGCATGGCACGAGCGCGCAGACGGTCGGAGAGGCACAGCGGACGGTCGGAAGTGATCGCCCGAACGACGCAACCGAACCCGTGCGTGGAACCGTCGGTAGGTCGTGTCGGGCGTGGTCCCGCGATGTCCGCCCGCGGGGCGCGGTCGTCGCGCTCCGCGACCGGACGCCCACTCGGCGCAGGGAAAAGGTCGGTGACCCTGCCAATCGGCGGGTGCCAGTACGACCATCGTATGGACGTGCCTTACAGTCCGATCCGGTTCAATTGTTCCCAGGAACCTCCCAGGATGCGGGATTCCGTCGGCAGAGGGGAGCGCCCGTGGGCGTCCAGCAGAGCAGGAGCCCCTGGCCGGGCACCCTGGCGGCGGGAGCCGCGCTGGTGCTCGGAGCCTGGCTGCTGCACGACGGCGGCGCGCCGGTACTGCCGCCCGCCCCCGGCGACGGCCAGCTCCAGGCCGGCATCGCGCCGGTCTCGATCGTCCCCCCGCTGGGGCCGTCCGCGCCGACCCGGATCCGCATCCCGGCCGTCCGGCTGGACGCCCCGGTCACCGCGCTCGGGCTGGACGCCGACGGCCGGCTCCAGACGCCGCCCGAGGCCGACCGCAACCTGGCCGGCTGGTTCCGGGGCGGCGCGAGCCCCGGCCAACGGGGCACCGCGATCCTTGCGGGGCACGTCGACAACAAGGCCGGTCCGGCCGTCTTCTACCATCTGGGAGCGCTCCGTAGGGGAGATCGGATCGAGATCGCCCGCGCGGACGGCGCCACCGCCGTCTACCAGCTGTACGCCATCGAAGTGCACGACCGAAAGGACTTCCCGGACGATCGGGTCTACCGTCAGGCCGCTGACGCGCAACTGCGGGTGATCACCTGCGGCGGCGCCTACAGCGCGGAACACGGCTACGACGGGAACGTCGTCGCCTACGGGTTCCTGGCGGACACCACCCAGCCGGGCAAAGCAGCATGACCACGCTCACTCTCGCCTCCCGCTGGAACCCGATCGACTGGCCGCTCACCCAGGGCCTGATCCCGCACGCCGTGCTCGTGGCCGGATGGGCGGCGCTGCTCGCGCTCGCCGTCGGCCGCGACCGCCGCTGGTGGCGGTTCCGGCTGCCCGCCGCGCTGTTCACCGCGGCCGCGCTCAGCCTGCTGCTCGACGTCGTCGTCGACGGCTGGTGGCACCCCTTCCCGGAGGGCACGCCGCAGTACGTCACCTGGTGGATAGCCACCGCCCTGCTCGGGCTCTGCCTGGCCGGCTACCGGGTCAGCCGCCTCACCTGGCGGCGCCGGGGGCTCGTGTTCGGCCTGGGCGGGCTGGTGCTCCTGATGGCCGCCTCCCAGGTCAACGTCGGCTTCGGACAGTTCCCCAGCGGGCGCGTGATGCTGGCGCCGTGGCTGACCAAGACCGACGCGATGCTCCCCCCCAAGGCCGGGCAGACCATGGCCGCACCCGCGGACAAGGTGCTCGACGAGGTCTGGAAGGCCCCGGCGAACCTGCCCGACAAGGGCACCGTCGCGGTGCGGCCGATCCCCGGCACCAAGTCCGGCTTCAAGGCCCGCGACGCGTACGTCTACCTCCCGCCCGCCTACTACGCCAACCCGCGGCCGCTGCTGCCGGTGATCGTCATGATCACCGGCCAGCCCGGGGTACCGGGGGACTGGGTGCTCTCGGCACAGATGAACGAGGCCCTGGACGCGTTCGCCGCCGACCACGGCGGCCTCGCGCCGATCGTGGTGATGCCCGACCAGCTCGGCTCGACCTGGGCCAACACGCTCTGCCTGGACTCCAAGATCGCCAAGACCCAGACCTACCTGGCGGCGGACGTCCCCGACTGGATCCACCAGAACCTGCAGACCGCCGTCGGCCGGAAGTCCTGGGCGATCGGCGGAGCCTCGATGGGCGGCACCTGCGCGCTCCAGCTCGGCGTCAACGCGCCCGACGTGTACGGCACCGTCCTGGACATGTCCGGGCAGGAGGAGCCGACCCTGGGCACCCGGGAGGAGACCGTCAAGGCCGCGTTCGGCGGTGACGAGGCCAAGTTCGACGCGGTGGACCCGGTGCAGGTGATGGCCCGCAAGAAGTTCCCGGACACCAACGTCGCCATGGTCGTCGGCGAGACCGACGACGAGTTCAGGCCGCAGATGGAGAAGGTCTACCAGGCTGTTCAGGGGGCCGGGATGAAGGCCAAGTTCGAACTGATGCCGGGAGGCCACGGATGGGTCGTCTTCCGCCCCGGCATCGCCCAGCAGATCCCGTGGCTCGCCCAGCAGACCGGGTTGACCCGGTGACCGGGGCGGGAACCGCGCTCGCCGCCGGAGAGCGCGAGCAGAAGCAGGCCCAGGTCGTCGCGCAGCGCGGCTCCGAGGGGGGCGCCGACCGCGCGCCCGTCACCCGGACGCCGGAGCCGCGCCCGCAGCGGGTCCGGCGGGCGGCCCGGGCGCTCGGCACCCGGCTGCGCGCGGCGCCGCTGACCCTGGCGCTGCTGGCCGGGCTCTGGTTGCTCGGCGCGGCCACCCACAGCCTCGGCCGGGGGCCGTCCGACCGGCTGCTGGAACGGGCCGGGGTCGGCCTGTCCACGCTCGCCGAGGGCCACTGGTGGGCGCCGGTCACCTCGATGTTCTGGTGCTCGGGCCGCGGCTCGTACGTGTTCACCAGCGTGCTGCTGCTCCTCGTCGGCCCGGCCGCCGAGCACCGGCTCGGCCGGCTGCGCACCCTCGCGGTGCTGGTCGGCGGCCAGGTCGTCGGCACCCTGCTGGGCAGCGGGCTGGTCGCGTTCGGCTCCTCGGCCGGCGAGCAGTGGACCGCCTCGGTGGCCGACCAGATCTCGGTCGGCCCCGGTGTCGGCCTGTTCGCGCTGGCCGGCGTGCTCGGCTACCGGCTCACCGTGCTCTGGCGCCGCCGGCTGCACCTGCTGGTGCTGCTCCTGCCGCTGGTCATGACGCTGTACGTCGGCCACCTGCAGAGCGTCCAGCGGTGCGCCGCCGCGCTGGCCGGGCTCGGCGTGGGCGCGCTGCTCAGCCACGGCCGCCCGTACCTGCGCTCGCACCGCTCCTCGCACTCCGAGACCCGGGTGCTGGTCGCGCTCTGCCTGGTCGCCGCCGCCTTCGGGCCGCTGCTCGCCTCGCTGTACGACAACGCCACCGGGCCGTTCAACACGTTCTCCGAGCTGTACTTCTCGCACCGGCTCAGCCCGGACGAGGTGGCCGACTTCTGCGCGATCTCGGCCCACGACTGCGCCCGCGCGCACGCCGTCGTCCGGATCTTCGACACCCCGGGCCGGCTGATGGCCGCGCTCTTCCCGGCGCTGCTGCTGGTGCTCGCCGAGGGGCTGCGCCGGGGGCTGCGGTTCGCCTGGCTGGTGACCGTCGCCACCGAGGTGCTCTGGGCGGCCCTGCTGGGCTGGCTCTACCTGGACGCCGGGCCGGTCAGCCGGGACGTGGTCCAGTACTTCGTCGAGGCGATGCTGCTGCCGCTGCTGACCACCGGCCTGCTGCTGGCCACCCGCAAGCGGTTCCGGCTGCGGCTGTCCGGCCGGTCGGTGCGCCGGCTGGTCCTGGTGCTCGGCGGGGCCGCGCTGGTCTCCTCGGCCGCGTACGTGGGGATCGGCCGGCTGGTGGCCGGCCAGTTCGAGCCGGGGGCGAGCGTCCGCCGGCTGCTGCACGGGCTGCCGGCGCAGTTCCTGCCGCCCGCGTACAACGACCTGACGCCGGACTACCCGATCGCGGTCGGGCCGGTGGCGCGCTTCCTGGAGACGTACTGCGGGCTGGCGTTCTGGGTGGTGGCACTGGCCGTGCTGCTGTCGGCCTTCCGCCGGCCGGTGCTGCACACCGACGCGGAGGCGGCCGCCCGGGCCAGGGCGCTGCTGACCGAGCACGGCGGCGGGACCCTGTCGTTCATCACCACCTGGGACGGCAACCACTACTGGTTCGACGAGCAGGGCCGGGCCGGCGTCGCCTACCGGGTGGTGGGCACCATCGCGCTGACCACCGGCGACCCGTTCGGCGCGCCGGAGGACCGCGAGCGGGCGGTGGCCGGGTTCGCCCGGTTCTGCGACGCGCGGGGCTGGACGCCGTGCTTCTACAGCGTCTGCGCGCAGACCAGGGCCGCCGCGACGCAGCTCGGCTGGCGCTCGGTGCAGGTCGCCGAGGACACCGTGGTCGCGCTGCCCGAGCTGGCCTTCACCGGCCGCAAGTGGCAGGACATCCGTACCGCGCTCAACAAGGCCGGCAAGCAGGGCATCACCGCCGAGTGGTGGTCGTACCACGAGGCGCCGCTCGCGCTGCGGGACCAGATCCGGGCGATCTCCGAGGAGTGGGTCTCGGAGAAGGGCCTGCCGGAGATGGGCTTCACGCTCGGCGGGCTGGAGGAGCTGGACGACCCGGACGTCCGGGTGCTGGTCGCGGTGGACGACCAGCGGGTGGTGCACGGGCTGACCAGCTGGATGCCGGTGTACGAGAACGGCGTGCCGGTCGGCTGGACGCTGGACTTCATGCGCCGCCGTTCGGACGGCTTCCGCGGCGTCAACGAGTTCCTGATCGCCTCGGCCGCGCTCGGCTTCAAGGAGGAGGGCGCACGCTTCCTGTCGCTGTCGGGCGCGCCGCTGGCCCGCACCGGGCAGGACGAGGAGCCCACCGGGCTGCAGCGGATGCTGGACTGGATGGGCAAGGTGCTGGAGCCGGTGTACGGCTTCCGCTCGCTGCTCGCCTTCAAGGCGAAGTTCCAGCCGGAGTACCGGCCGATGTACATGGCCTACCCCGACCCGGCCGCGCTGCCCGGCATCACCAGGGCGATCGGCAAGGCCTACCTGCCGCACCTCACGGCGGCGCAAGGCGTCCGGCTGATGCGCAAGCTGTCGGGCTGAGGAGCGCCCCGGGCCGAAGGGGCGCGCCGGTGCGGAAAGGGAGAGCGCGAGGGAGCGAGGTGGGGGTCCCCCCGGCCGGAGGCTGGGGGAGAGCGAGGGAGCGCCGACTGTCGGCACCGGGTCCGAGCGCCCCGGAGGCGAGCGGCGCGAGTCACAGGGCGAGCCCCCTCCCCGCCCGTCACCCGAGCAGCTGGGCGAGCGCGCGGTCGGCGTCCAGGTGCAGGTGCTCCTCGCCCTCGGGGACGAGCAGCCGGCTGCGCCACAGGAAGCGGCGCAGGTCGGCGGTGTCGAACTGGAGCAGCGCGGTGCCCTCCGGGGCCCGCAGCTCGACCATGGTGCGCCGGCCGAGCGCGGGCCGGACGTGGACGTCGCCGACGCCGGCCGGCAGCTCGATGCCGGCCGAGAGCAGCCGGCGGGCGAAGACCCAGACGATGTCCTCGGCGCCCTGGCCCGGCTCGGCCTCGTCCAGCGAGAACTCGGCGGGGAAGGCCATCCGGACGGCCAGCGGGTCCTCCGCCAGGTAGGACAGGGTGGCCCGGAGCCGCACGGAGCGCTGGGGGGAGAGGATCAGGCGGGCCTGGACGGCTTCTTCGACGGTGCGCACGGGGGGTCCCTTCGGTTCGGTGCGAGGCCGCGTGGGGCAGGAGGGTCGGTGCGGACTCACCCTGGTGAGAGTCCGGGCGGCCCCGGTGATTACCGGGTTTCGACCGCGATCGAATGTGATCCGGATCACATCGGTTTCCGGCCGTGCGGGCCGGGCGCGGAGCCTCGCCTGGAGGCCCGATCGGCGCCCAACCGGTAGGCTGGGCGGGTTGTCCGATCGCCGCCCGACCGCGGGGCGAGGCCGCAAAACCGCCTCTGACCTGCGATGATCCCCCCTCGGAGACCGTGAGTACTGCCGCCGCCTCCTCGATGCCGCTGTTCTCCGACGCACCGGAGAGCCAGCCCCCCGGCCGAACCGTCGGCCATGCCGCGTCCGCCGGTTCGCACCACCTGTCCCCGGCCTTCCCCGGCCGCGCCCCCTGGGGCACCGCGGGCAAGCTGCGGGCCTGGCAGCAGGGCGCGCTGGACAAGTACATCGAGACGCAGCCGCGCGACTTCCTCGCGGTCGCCACCCCGGGCGCGGGGAAGACCACCTTCGCGCTCACCCTGGCCTCGTACCTGCTGCACAACCACCTGGTGCAGCAGGTGACCGTGGTCGCGCCGACCGAGCACCTGAAGAAGCAGTGGGCCGAGGCCGCCGCCCGGATAGGCATCCGGCTGGACCCGGCCTACTCGTCCGGGCCGCTCTCCCGGGACTACCACGGCATCGTGGTCACCTACGCGGGCGTCGGGGTCAACCCGATGCTGCACCGCAACCGGACCGAGGCCCGCAAGACCCTCGTGATCATGGACGAGATCCACCACGCCGGTGACTCCAAGTCCTGGGGCGAGGCCTGCTTCGAGGCCTTCGAGCCCGCCACCCGCCGACTGGCGCTGACCGGGACGCCGTTCCGTTCGGACACCAACCCGATCCCGTTCGTGGCGTACGACGCGGGCAGCGACGGCATCCGCAAGTCCGTCGCCGACTACACCTACGGCTACGGGCACGCGCTCGCCGACCACGTCGTCCGCCCGGTGATCTTCCTCAGCTACAGCGGCAACATGCGCTGGCGCACCAAGTCCGGCGACGAGCTGGAGGCCCGGCTCGGCGAGCCGATGACCAAGGACCTGATCGCCCAGGCCTGGCGCACCGCGCTGGCCCCGCAGGGCGAGTGGATCCCGAGCGTGCTGCAGGCCGCCGACCGCCGCCTCACCGAGGTCCGCAAGGCCATCCCGGACGCCGGCGGCCTGGTGATCGCCACCGACCAGACCGTGGCCCGCGCGTACGCCAAGATCCTCCGCGAGATCAGCGGCGAGAAGGTCACCCTGGTCCTTTCCGACGAGACCGAGGCGTCCCAGCGGATCTCCGACTTCTCCGCCGGGACCTCCCGCTGGATGGTCGCCGTCCGCATGGTGTCCGAAGGCGTCGACGTGCCCCGGCTGTCCGTCGGGGTGTACGCGACCTCGATCTCCACCCCGCTGTTCTTCGCCCAGGCCGTCGGCCGCTTCGTGCGCGCCCGCAAGCGCGGCGAGACGGCCTCCGTCTTCCTGCCGACCATCCCGATGCTGCTGGGCTTCGCCAACGAGATGGAACTCCAGCGCGACCACGTCCTCGACCGGCCGAAGAAGGAGGGCGAGGGCCTCTTCGACGAGGAGGACCGGCTGCTCGCCGAGGCCGAGCGGGCCAACGACGGGCCGGACGGCGCCGGCGGCGACGAGTTCTCCTACGAGGCGATCGGCTCCGACGCGGTCTTCGACCGGGTGCTGTACAACGCCATGGAGTTCGGCATGCAGGCCCACCCGGGGAGCGAGGAGGAGGAGGACTACCTCGGCATCCCGGGCCTGCTGGAGCCGGACCAGGTGCAGATGCTGCTGCAGAAGCGCCAGCACCGGCAGATCCAGCGCAGCAAGACCAAGCCCGCCGAGGAGGCCGACCTGCTGGAGCTGCCGGCCGAGCAGCGGCCGGTCGTCACCCACCAGGAGCTCCGCGAACTGCGCAAGGAGCTGAACGCGCTGGTGGCCGCCTGGCACCACCGCACCAGCCAGCCGCACGGCACCATCCACAACGAGCTGCGCCGCCAGTGCGGCGGGCCGCTCACCGCGCAGGCCACCGCCAACCAGCTGCACGCGCGGATCGCGCGGATCCGGGAGTGGGCGAAGTAACGGTCCGGCGGCCGGCCGGCGGACCGCCGGCCGCCTGACGGCCCGGAGGGGTCCGGGCCCCGGTGTGTCCGGACTTCGGACCGGAGTCGAACCCGTGTCCCGGCGGGCCCGGGGAAACAGGGGGGTTTGTCCGGAATTCGCGGCGCTGTTGAAGTCGATCACGCCCGAATTTTGGACAACCACTTCCGCCGCGACATTTCCTTCACTACCTTTCCCCCACGCTCTACCGCCGGGCAACCCCCGCGGGACGGCGCCGCAGGACCGTACCGGCGTCAAGGAGGACGCCGCGCGCGGCCCCAGCGCGGCCACCCCCACCTGCGCGCGACACCGACCTTGGTCCGGCGCCGCCCGCCCCGCGCGCGCCGCGGAAAGGATTGCCCGTCGTGACTGCCGAGACCTCCCAGACCCTGGACCGCGGAGTCCGGGTCCTCAAGCTGCTCGCCGACTCGGAACGGGGGCTCACCGTCACCGAGCTGGCCGCCCGGCTGGCCGTCAACCGCACCGTCGTCTACCGGCTGCTGGCCACCCTGGAGCAGCACGGCCTGGTCCGCCGGGACATCGGCGGCCGCGCCCGGGTCGGCCTCGGCGTGCTGCGGCTCGCCCACCGGGTGCACCCGCTGCTGCGCGAGGCCGCGCTGCCCGCCCTGCGCAGCCTCGCCGAGGACCTCGGCGCCACCGCCCACCTGACCCTGGTGGACGGCAACGAGGCGCTGGCCGTCGCCGTGGTCGAGCCCAGCTGGACCGACTTCCACGTCGCCTACCGGACCGGCCTGCGCCACCCGCTCGGCGAGAGCGCGGCCGGCCGGGCGATCCTGGAGGCGCGCGCCTTCCCCAGCCAGCGCCGGCCCGAGCAGGGCTTCGTCATCACCCGCGCGGAGGAGCAGTCCGGGGCGTGCGGCGCGGCCGCCGCGCTGCTCGGTCTGAGCGGTATCGAGGGCAGCGTCGGCGTGGTGATGCTGAACGGCATGGTGCCCGAGCGGGTCGGCCCCCGGGTGATGGAGGCGGCGACCGAGGTGGCCGACGCGCTGAGGTAGCGCCCGGCGGGCGGGCGGGCGCGGCACACGGGGGTGCCGGGTGTGTTTGGATTCCCCTTGTGTCCGACACCAAGCTCCCCAAGGCCCTCACCTCCCCGCGGACCCGCGCGCTCGCGCTGTGCGGGGTGCTGGTCACCGCGCTGTTCGGAGTGGCCGCCTTCGTCCCGCTGCCGTACACCATCACCTGGCCGGGCCTGACCGCGGACACCCTGGGGACGTACCAGGACAAGCCGGTGCTCACCATCACCGGGGCACCGCTGCGCACCACCGAGGGCCAGCTGCGGATGGTCACCATCACGGCGACCAACCCGGACCAGCGCAACACCTTCCTGCGGTCGATGCAGGCCTGGTTCGACCCCAAGGAGGCGGTGCGCCCGACCGACACCGTCTACCCGCAGGGCAACCCGGCCAAGGCCGAGGAGGTCACCGCCCAGCAGATGGCCGAGTCGCAGGACAGCGCCACCGCGGCCGCGCTGGGCTACCTCCACCTGTCGCCGGACCAGGTGAAGGTCAAGGTCGACCTGGGCGACGTCGGCGGCCCGAGCGCCGGCCAGATGCTGGCACTGGGCATCGTCGACAAGCTGGCCGGCGACGGCAAGGGCGGCGACCTCACCGGCGGGCTCGTCATCGCGGGCACCGGCACCATCGAGAAGGACGGCACCGTCGGCCCGGTGGGCGGCGTCCCGCTGAAGACGCAGGCGGCCGCCCGGGACGGCGCGACGGTGTTCCTGCTGCCCAGGGACGAGTGCACGGACGCCAAGGTGAACACGCCCCGGACGCTGCGGCTGGTGCCGGTCGGCACGCTCGGCGAGGCGGTCTCGGCGCTCCAAGCGATCAAGAGCGGCGGCAGCGTTCCCTCCTGCTGACCGGGTGGGGCCGGTCCGGCCGTGCCGTACGGGCCGTGCGGGCCGGGCCTTGGCCGTGCCGTGCGCGCCGGGCCCGTGCCGTGCCGGGCCGTGCGGGCCGGCGGACCCGGTCAGATCCCGAAGGCCACCGCGGCGAAGTCGTCCCCCAGCCGGGTCCGCAGCCGGGCGGCGATCCCGGCCAGGCGGTGGGCCTGGGCCATCGGCAGGGAGACCGAGACCGCGCCGAATCCGGTGCCCGCGACGATCGGCACCGCCGCGCCCGCCGTACCGACCGCGTACTCCTGGAACTGGCTGATCGGGGTCGCGAGCCGGGGGCCCTGGCGCGGCAGCAGCGGCAGGTGGGCGGGGTCCCGCAGGGTGTACGGGGTGAACGGCACCATCGGGTAGCGGGCCAGGTGGGACCGGCGCTCCTCGGCGGTCATCAGGGCCAGCAGCGTCTTCCCGGCCGCGTGGGCGTGCGCGCCGGCCCGGAACAGGTGCCGGTCGACCAGTGGTGCCCCGGGAGCCTCGGCGGCGCCGACCAGTTCGACCTCGCCGTCCCGGTACCAGGTGAAGTAGACGGCGGCGGAGAGCTCCTCGGCGAGCGTGCCCAGCAGGGACTCCAGCCGGGCCCGGCCCGCGCTCGGGCCGTCCTCCCGGGCCAGCGCGGCGACCGCGGGGCCGGTCAGGTAGTGGCCGCTGCGGCGCTCCAGGTAGCGGTCGTGCACCAGGGTGCGCAGCAGGTGGTAGGCGGTGCCCAGGGCGAGGCCGGTGTCCCGGGCGAGCTGCTTGGCGGTGGCGCCCTGGGGGTAGCGGGCGACCGCCTCCAGCAGGCGCAGGGCGCGCTGGGCGGAGGTGATGAGGGTGGGGGCGGTGCCGTCGGCCGCGGCGGTGGTCATGCGGGGGTCACCCCGGGGGAGGGCGCCGACGGCACGGGTATCAGGGGGCCGGAGGGCGGTACGAGGAATTCCAAAACGTCCATGCATAAATCTTGGGGCTGACGGGGCCTCATGCCTATGCCGAATCGGCGCGTCCTGCCGGGCGGACCGTCCTACTCGGCGGCGGCCTGGTCCACCAGCGGCAGGATCCGGTACGGGACCGGGTTCTCCAGCACGATCGCGGTGGACGAGCGGACGATGCCGTCGAAGCCCACCACCCGGTCGATCACCCGTTGCAGGTCGGCGTTGGAGCGCGCCACGATCCGCACCATCATGTCCCCGATCCCGGTGATGGTGTGCAACTCCAGCACCTCCGGCACGCCCGCCACGTGCGCCCGCACGTCGGCGCCCTGGCCCTGGGAGATCTCCAGGGTCGCGAAGGCCGTCACCGGGTAGCCGATCGCCGCCGGGTCCACCTCCGGGCCGAAGCCGCCGATCACCCCCTTGGCCTGGAGCCGGTCCAGCCGGGCCTGGACGGTGCCCCGGGCGACCTGGAGCCTGCGCGAGCACTCCAGCACCCCGATCCGGGGCTCCTCGGCGAGCAGCCGGATCAGCCGGCCGTCCAGGGTGTCGATGGTGTCGTTGGTGCTGCCCGCCGGGGTGGCGGACGCGCCCTGCGCGGCGGTGTGGCCGGGCGAGGCGGCGTGGCCGGGTGCGGTGTGGCCGGGCAGGGCGGTGCCGGGTGAGGCGGGGTCGGGTGAGCCGGGGGAGCTCGGGGAGTGGGCGGGGGGCATCACGGCACCGTCCTCCGGTGGGCATTCTGTACAGCGGTGCGGCCGATTCTTCCGCCCCGAGGCACAGCTTGACCAGGAGGAAACGGAACAGTTGCGCGCGGGTCGGCTCGGCGCCACCCTCCAGCCACACCCCCGTGCTCAGGGTCCCCCACCCCGGCGCCGGGGCAGCCAGCATTGGTCCGTACGCCTACCGGGAGGGCCGTCATGACCGACACCGCCGCCGAAGCCGTCCTGCTCGGGGCAGGACCCGCCCCGGACCCGGGTGACCCCGGTCCGCTGCCGGTGGGCCGCGCCGACGCGGTGGTCTTCGCGGTCGCCGACGCCGAGCGGGCGGCCCGCCGCTACTGTGCCGCGCTCGGGCTGCGCTGTACCGCCTACGCGGGGCCGGAGACCGGTGTGCCGGAGACCGTCTCCTACGTGCTCGCCGCGCCGGGGACGCGGATCGTGCTCACCTCGCCGGTGCGGCCGACCGGCCCGGGCGGTCGGGGCGGCTGGGGTGGCCGGGGGCCGGCCGACCGCCGGGACCGGTCCGGGGACGGGGTGCTGGACGTCGCGGTCAGCGTGCCGGACGTCTACTACGCCTACGACTACGCCGTCGACCGGGGCGCGCTGTCCCTGGTCGAGCCGCACGAGACCCGGGACGCGTACGGCTCGGCGGTGCTGGCCACCATCGTGGTGCCCGGCGGCAGCAGGCACACGCTGGTCGACCGGGCCGGCTACGCGGGGCCGTACCTGCCGGGGTACGCCCCGCACCCCGGGTTCTGACGGAGGGCCGGCCGGCCTTGTCGGAGCGGCTAGCGGACGGCTGTCTCGACGATCGGGGGGTGCCCGTTCCAGTAGACGAAGACCGAGTTGGCCTGGTCGTCCTTGGTGAAGTCGATCCGCATCCACTGGACGCCGTTCCACACCTGCATCTGCCAGCCCGGGTCCGGGGTGGCGGAGACCAGCGAGGCGTGGTCGGGCTTCAGGTCCAGCGCGACCCGGCCGCCCGGGATCGGGTAGCTCTTCACCGTGGACGTGGCTGTCTGGGTGGCCGAGGGCACCGGCCGCCGGGTGGGCGGCGGGACGGTCGCGGCGGCCGCCGGGCCGTGCGCCGTGGTGGCGGCCGGGGAGGTCGGCTGGGTCGGCGAGGCGGACTGCGCGGCTGTGCGCGGCTGCTCGGTGACGGCGGCCGGGGAGGTCGGCGTGCCGTCGGCCTTCGGGGAGGGCAGCGGCAGCGCCGTGGGGCGCTCGAACGCGGCGCCGGTCAGCACGGCGTGCACGCCGAGCCAGGACAGCGCCACCGCCGCCCCGGTGGCCGCCGCCCAGGCACCGAGCTGTACCAGTCCGTTCCGCATCGTTCGCACATCCTGCCGTATTTCCGTCCTGCCCGAGACCGGCACCCCCGGTATTCCTCAGGGCAGTTGCACAATGTCCGGACCGGCCCCCGAGGTACAGACCACTGCCCACCGATGGCGTACCGTGCAGGCCCATGGCAACAGTGCTCGTGGTCGAGGACGACCCCTTCGTACGTTCCGCCCTCATCCGCCACCTGACCGATACCGGTCACGCGGTCCGCAGCGTGGGCACCGCGCTGGAGGCGCTTCGGGAGGTCGCCCAGGTCGGCTGCGACCTGGTGATCCTCGACCTCGGCCTGCCCGATCTGGACGGCAGCGAGGCGCTCAAGATGATCCGGGGCCTGACCGATGTGCCGGTGATCATCTCCACCGCCCGGGACGACGAGGCCGAGATCGTCCGGCTGCTCAACGACGGTGCCGACGACTACCTGGTGAAACCTTTCTCCGGGGAGCACCTCAGTGCCCGGATGGCCGCCGTCCTGCGCCGGCTCGGCAGCGGCGCCGCCCCCGTCGCCCAGGTGCTGCGGGTCGGCGGACTGGCCATCGACCTCCAGCGGCGCGAGGCCTCCCTCGACGGCAGGCCGCTCGACCTGACCCGCCGTGAGTTCGACCTGCTGGCCTTCCTGGCCGCCCGGCCCGGCGTGGTGGTGCCGCGCAAGGAGATCCTCGCCGAGGTCTGGCAGCAGACCTACGGCGGCGACCAGACCATCGACGTCCACCTCTCCTGGCTGCGCCGCAAGCTCGGCGAGACCGCCTCCAACCCCCACTACCTGCACACCGTCCGGGGCGTCGGGGTCCGCCTGGAAGCCGCCGGGGGCCTGGCGGGGCACCGGACATGAGGAGGTTCGGGCGCTCGCTGCGCTGGGCCCTGATCAAGGCGGCCGTGGCCGGGACCACCATGGTCGCGCTGGCCTTCCTCATCCCGCTCGGCCTGATGGTCCAGCAGACCGCGCGGGACCGGGCGTTCACCGCCGCCGAACGACAGGCCGCGGCGCTCGGGCCGGCCCTCGCGATCACCACCGACAAGGACGCCGTCGACCGCGCCCTGGCCAGCACCGACGCGGGCGGCCAGGGACGGATGGCGGTCCACCTGCCCGCCGCCGCGCAGTCCGACACCCCCGGAAGGGGCGGCCCCGGCGGGCCGACCCTCGGCGACGGACGGGCCGACGCCGCCGACGTCGCCACGGCCGGCGAGCAGGGCCGCTCCTTCACCGTGCAGGTGCCCGGCGGCTACGCGCTGCTCCAGCCGGTCGCCGTCGACACCGGGCGGACCGCCGTGGTCGAGGTGTTCGTGGCCGAGAGCGACCTCACCCGGGGCGTCCTCACCGCCTGGCAGGTGCTCTCCGCCGTCGCCCTCGGGCTGGTCGCCATCTCCGTGCTGGTCGCCGACCGGATGGGGAACCGGATCGTCGCCTCCGCCCGCCGGCTCGCCGGCGCCGCCCGCTCGCTCGGCGCCGGCAACCTCGCCGTCCGCGTCCCGGTCGAGGGGAAGCAGGTCGACGGCAGCCCCGAAGAACTCCGCGAGGCCGGCCACGCGTTCAACACCATGGCCGACCGGGTGGTCCAACTCCTCGCCGCCGAAAGGGAACTGGCCGCCGACCTGTCCCACCGGCTGCGCACCCCGCTGACCGTGCTGCGGCTCAACGCCGCCTCCCTCGGCGACGGCGACGCGGCCGACGCCACCCGGCACGCCGTCGCCCAACTCGAACGCGAGGTCGACCAGATCATCCGCTCGGCCCGCCGCGCCCCCGAGGACGCGCCCGCCGTCACGGTCGGCTGCGACGCCGCCGAGGTGATCCGCGAGCGGGTCGCGTTCTGGTCCGCCCTGGCCGAGGACGAAGGACGCCGCTGGCAACTGGCCGGCGCCGAACGGGCGGCACCGGTCCCCGTCCAGCGCGGAGACCTGGCGGCCGCCGTCGACGCGCTGCTCGGCAACGTCTTCCGGCACACCGCCGTCGGCACCGCCTTCTCGGTGGACGTCCTGGCCACCGACTCCTCGGTCATCGTGCTGGTCGGCGACGGCGGACCCGGGTACAGCGACCCGGAGGCCGCCCTCAAGCGCGGCGAGGGGCACGGCGGCGAAGGCTCGACCGGCCTGGGCCTGGACATCGTCCGCAAGCTCGCCGAGTCCACCGGCGGCGACCTCGCCCTCGGCCGCTCCGCCGTGCTCGGCGGCGCCGAGACCCGGCTGAGGATGTACACCCGCCCGGAGCAGGCGGCGCCCGCGCGGGCCGGCCGGCGGCGGAGCCGGGGAGCGCTCTTCCAGCGGTGACGGGGGCCGGCGGGGGTGTCGCAGGGGGCGTTCGCCGGGGTCTTCCTTAACTGCGGCCTAAGGGAGTTCTACCCCTCTCTCAGCCCGCCGGTTCGGGCCCCGGACGCCGCTAGCGTCGGTCGCGCCGGTCATCCGACCGAGCCGGGCCGGCCGCCCGGAGGTCCGCAGGCACCCCGTGCCCGGACGGCGGCCGACCGAAGGCACCCGCGGAGGTAACGCGCCATGACCACCCAGCCCACCCGCCGCTCCGGCCACCGCAGGCGCAGCCGCAAGGGCGCGATCACCGCCGCCGCCGCGGTCGCCGCCGTCCTGGTCGCGGGCGGGACGGTCGTCCTCGCCTCCTCCGCCAGCGCCGCCTCGCTCGGGGCCGTCTACAGCCGGACCAGCAGCTGGGACGCCGGCTACACCGGCCAGTACCTGGTCACCAACCCGGACAGCAGCCCGATCGAGGACTGGACGCTCAGCTTCGACCTCCCGGCCGGGGCGAAGATCGACTCGCTCTGGAACGCCACCTTCACCGCGGCGGGGCAGCACATCACGGTCAAGCCGGAGGCCTGGAGCAAGCGGCTGGAGCCCGGCAGGAGCGTGGTGGTCGGCTTCGTCGCCCAGGGCGCGGGCGGGGCCCAGGCCGAGCCCGCCAACTGCCTGATCAACAACGCCTCCTGCAAGGCCGGTGACGGGACCGCGCCCACCCCCTCGGGGCGTCCGACCGGCACCGCCTCCCCGACGGCGAGCGCCACCCCCGTACCGACCGCCAGTGCGACCGCCACCGACCGGCCCAGCCCCACCCCCACCGCCACCCCCACGGCGAAGCCGACCACCCCGGCGCCGACCGGCACCCCGACCGCCACCCCCACGGCGACCGGTGTGCCCGTTCCACCGGCCGGCGCCGGGGGCGGTTTCGCCCCCTACGTGGACACCTCGCTCTACCCGCCGTACGACCTGGTCGCCACCGCCAAGGCGAGCGGAGTGAAGAACTTCACCCTCGCCTTCGTGGTGTCCGGCGGCGGCTGCGTGCCCAAGTGGGGCGGCGTCAGCGACCTGTCCGCCGACGCGGTGGCCGCTCAGATCGGCGCGCTGCGGGCGGCCGGCGGCGACGTCCGGATCTCCTTCGGCGGCGCCAACGGCAGCGAGCTCGCGCTCGTCTGCGGATCCACCGCCGACCTCACCGCCGCGTACCAGAAGGTCGTGGACACGTACGGCGCGACCAAGCTGGACTTCGACGTCGAGGGCGGCGCGATCGCCGACGCCGCCGCCAACACCCGGCGCGCCCAGGCCGTCGCCCAGCTGCAGAAGAACGCGGCGGCCAAGGGCAAGGCCCTCGACATCTCCTTCACCCTGCCCGCGCTGCCCTCCGGCCTGACCCAGGAGGGCGTCAACCTGGTCTCCGGCGCCAAGGCCGAAGGCGTCGCGATCGGCGCCGTCAACATCATGGCGATGGACTTCGGCGACGGCGTCGCCCCCAACCCGCAGGGCCAGATGGGCAAGTACGCGATCGCCGCGGCCACCGCCACCCAGGCCCAGGTCAAGAGCGTGCTGGGGCTCGACGACGCGGCCGCCTGGCGCAGGGTCGCGGTCACCCCGATGATCGGCGTCAACGACGTGGCCAGCGAGGTCTTCACGGTGGCCGACGCCAAGCAGCTCGCCGACTTCGCGACCGCCAAGCACCTCGCCTGGCTCGCCATGTGGTCCGGCACCCGGGACAAGGCCTGCGACGGCGGGGCCAAGGGCAGTGCCGACGCGACCTGCAGCAGCATCGTCCAGCAGCCGCTGGACTTCACCCGGGCGCTGGGGGCGTACACCGGCTGAGGCCGGCTGCCCGGGAGCCGGGCCCTTGATGCTCCCCCCGTCCCGCTCCGGCCGGCCGCGCGCTGTCCGTCCCGTCCACTTCGGATGGGCGGGCACCGCGTGGCCGGTCAGAGCACGTTTGTGACGCTGTGTAGTCGATCGTGTCCGGGCCCGTTCGGGTGGCATCCGGTATCGTCGCTGGTTGGCCGAGCGGTGGACGGAGTGGACAGTGACAGCGGTGCAAGACGAGCGCAGCCCGGTGCGGACCGCACCCGACCCCGCGCCCGCCCCCCTGTCGGACCGGCTCCGCCGGGCACTCGGCGCTCCCGTCCGGGCCCTGCGGGAGGCTCCCCGCCGCCCGCTGCTGGCCGCCTCGGCGCTGGCGCTGTTCTCCCTGGTCGTGTACGCGGTGGTGCGCCACTTCGTGAACACCTCGATGGTCGACATGATCGTCTACCGGGCCGAGGGCGCCGCCGTCGCCAACGGCACCGACCTGTACGGGCTGCGCGTCACCGAGTGGAACCTGCCCGCGACCTACCCCCCGTTCGCGGCGATGCTGTTCGTCCCGACCACCTGGTTCCCGGTCCCCTTCCTCCGGGTGGCGATCACTCTCGGCAACCTCGGGCTGCTCGCCCTGCTGACCCACCTGTCCTTCAAGCTGGCCGGCTGGCCGCGCCGCGAGCTGCGGCCGATCGGCGTGATCCTGGTGACCGGCCTCGGGGTCTGGCTGGAGCCCGTCTTCACCACGCTCCGCTACGGCCAGATCAACCTCGCGCTCGCCTGCCTGATCCTCTGGGACCTCACCCGTCCGGATGAACGCCGCAGCAAGGGCATCGCCATCGGCATCGCCGCCGGCATCAAGCTCACCCCCGGCCTGTTCGCCGTCTACCTGCTGGTCACCGGCCGGATCCGGGCCGCCTTCGTGGCCGGCTTCACCTTCCTCGGCACCTTCCTGCTCGGCGCCCTCGTCCTGCCCGACGCCACCTGGGGCTTCTGGACCAAGTACCTCTACGACTCCTCCCGGGTCGGCAAGACCGAGATCGTCGACAACCAGTCGCTGCGCGGCGCCGTCGCCCGCCTGGTGCACGCCGCCGACCCCGGCACCGTCGCCACCCTCGCGGCCGGCCTGGTCGCGCTGGCCGGCCTCGCCGTCGCCGCCTGGGCCGCCCGCAGCGGCCGCTGGCTGCCCCGGGCCGAGGCCTGGGGAGTCTGCTGCGCGGCCGTCACCGCCGTGCTGATCTCGCCGATCAGCTGGACCCACCACTGGGTCTGGTGCGTGCCGATGCTCGTCCTGCTCGCCGCCGAGGCCTCCGTCGAGCACGCCCGCCCGGCCGGTGTCCGCCGACTGCGCTGGCGGGCCGTCTTCTGGGCCACCCTGGTGGCCTTCCTCTCCTTCGCGATGTGGGCGGCGAAGCCGCTCGGCCCGGCCGTCCTCCACATGTCACCGTGGCGCCAGCTGCCGACCTCGGTCTACCCGTGGGTCGGGCTGTGCTTCCTGCTCGCCGCCGCGATCCGGATAAGGGCGCGGCGCCGTTCCGCCGGGGCACCGCTGGTCCGGCTCCCCGGACAGCGGGACGGCGACGGCGGCCCGGACGCCGCCCGCGGTCGTCAGCAGGCCCCCGCGGCCCGCTGAGCCGGCGGGGGCGCCGCTCGCGCTTCCTCGCGCTTCCCGGTCCTGGTCGCTTTCGTGTCCGCTTTCCTGTTCGCTTCCCTGCGTCCGTGCCTGTCCGGGTGTCTGCCGGGGTGTCTGCCGGTGTGCCGGTCGGTGCTCCTGCCGGTGTTCCGGCCCGGGGCCGTGCCGGTGCACGCTGCGGCGCACGCCTAGGCGAGCAGCTCGGCGAGCGAGCCGTCCATGTCCAGCGCGGCGAGCTCGCTGCCCGGCGGGACCAGCCGGTGCGCCCGCTCCAGCCACGCCGCGACGACGGGCAGCGGCGCCTCCAGCAGCGCGTCCCCGGCGGGCGAGCTCAGCGCCAGGCAGAGCACGCTGCGCCGGCCCGAACGGGTCGGCCAGATCCGCACGTCGCCCTGGCCGCACGGGCGGAAGGTGCCCTCGACCAGCAGCTCGCGGGCGAATACCCAGGTCACCGGGGAGCCGGTGTCCAGGTGGAAGGTGATGTAGACCGCGTACGGGTCGTGGCTGCCGTACGACAGCCGCGCCGGGACGGGGACGCTGTGCTCCGGCGAGAGCACCAGGTTGAGCTCCAGTTCGTGCTCGACGACGCTGACGGGGCGCTCCATGATCGTCTTCCTCTCTGCCTTCGGGTCGGGCCCGGTTCCGGGCCCTGTGACCTTTGAGAGGGCGGTCCGCACCGGCTCTTACACACGTTTCCGGGATTTCTTCGGGAAGTTCGGTGAGGGGTGGTGAACGGGCGGTTGCGCGGCGTGCGAATGCTTGGCGCGCGCCTGGCTCCCTTATCGCGCGCCTGGCTCCTTATCGCGCGCAGCCCTCCGCTGTCCGGGGATTGACGAGATTTCCGTCGCGACCCCGGTGAGGCACTACCCTTTGTGACTGTCCGGCGACTGTCCGCCCACCGGTGGTGCCCCCACATGCGCCGAGCGCCGGATACGCGCCGGGTCGTGCGCGCGGGCGGAAGCGTCACAGCGGCTGTCACGGCCCCGCCGGCGGCCCGCACGGTCCCCCGCTGCCCCTCCCACCGCGCTTCCTCGTCCTTCCCCGCCCCCGTAGGACCTGCCAGGAAAGAAGACCCCCATGACGGACCGCCCCTTCGCCGACGGCGACGACCCGGCCGTCGCACCCGAACCGGGCTACTACCCCGACCCCTCCATCCCCGGCTTCGTCCGGTACTGGGGCGGCGCGGCCTGGGTGCCGGGCACCAGCCGACCGGCACCCGCCGAGGGCGAGGTACTGGTGCCGCCCCGGTACGCGACGCGGCGGGCCGCGCCCGGCGGGGCGGGTGGTTCGGGCGGGCCGGGTGGGGCGGGTGGGGCGGGCAGGCCATCGGCCCGGGCGGTGCGGCCGCCGGTGGTTCCGGCCGCCGGGGTGCCGTCGACCGGGGTGCCGTCGGCCGCAGGGGCGGTGCCGGTTCGGGGCCAGGCATCGGCTCAGGCGTCGGCGCCGGTTCAGGTGCAGGCGTCGGTGCCGGAGGTCGAGCGGCCTGCGGGGCCTGCGGGCGGGGGTGACACCGGCCCGGTGTACTTCGACCAGACCTCGGGCGGGGCGTCCTTCGTGCTCGGGCCGCGGGTGGCGGAGGTGATCGGCGGTCCGGTGTTCCGGACGGTCGGGCCGGCGGTGGGGGTCGCGGCTCCGGCGGCCGTCGTCGACGAGCCGGCCGTCGGGGGAGCGGTGATCGGAGGGTCGGTGCTCGGGGGAGCAGGACTCGGAGGGCTGTCCGACGAAGCACCCGGGGAGTCCGGGTGGCAGGTCGATCCGCGGGCGCAGCGGGGCCTGATGGACACCGGTGACGCACCGCGTTGGGTCTCCTGGGGGGTGCTTCCGGAGGCGTCCGAAGCGGAGGAGGGGCGTGCGGAGCCGGAGTGCGCTCCGGTTGCCGTGGAACCGGCCGCCGCCGCGCCCGCCAGGGCTGTAGTCGTCCGGGAGGCGGTCGCCCGGGAGGCTCCGGCGCCGTCGGTCGAGGCCTCGGGCGCCGTGCCCGTGATCGCGCTGCCGGCGGCGGTCGGGAAGGCCGACGCGGAGGCGGCGGAGCCGGTGGAGGCGGAGGTGGAGTCGGCCCCCGGCGAGGTGGGCCCGGTCGTGTCGGGGGCCTCGGCGGGGCCGGCCGCGCCCGTAGCCGTGGCGGCCGTACCCGCCACGCCGCTGCCCGCCGTGCGGTCGGCCCGGCACACCGCCGTCCGTCGCCGCCCCTCCGCCGCGCCCGCCGCCGTGCCCGCCGGGCTGGGGCGCCGACTGGCGGCCCGGGCGGTGGACACCGCCGTCCTGCTGGTGGTCGCCGTCGCCGCCGGGATCCCGCTCGGCCGCTCGGTGTCCGACCACCTCCAGCAGAAACTCGCCCAGGCCCGGATGACCAGCGCCCTCACCCGCCGCCAGGTCCAGGTCTGGCTGGTGGACGACGTGGTCCTGGGCAAGCTCGCCGTACTGATCGGCATCCTGCTGTTCGTCAGCCTGCTCTACGAGGTGCTGCCGATCGCCCGTACCGGGCAGACCTTCGGCAAGCGGCTGGCCCGGATCCGGGTCGTGGACGCCGCCGCACCGGACGCCGCACCCGCCGCGGCCCGGACCAGGCTGAGCCTCGGCCGCTCGCTGCTCCGGTGGGCCGTCCGGCAACTGGGCGCGGTGCTGCTGCTCGGTCTGATCTGGCCGGTGCTCGACCGCCCGGCCAGGCGCGGCTGGCAGGACCGCGCGGCCCGCACCCGGGTGGTGCGCGGCTGATCCGGCCGTCCCCGGGCCCGCCGCTTTCCATGGCCGCGCCAGCAAAACGGGCAAAATATCCCAAAGCTTGAGAATGTGTGATGTTCTACTCGGGGCATGAGCACCCACGACCCCTCAGGCCCCCAGCCGGAGGGGGGCGGCAAGCCCTCCTTCGACAAGCAGTCCCCGCAGCCGGGCGGCAGCACGCCGGAAGGCGAGCCGTCGGGCCCGACCCCGTCCAACGGCCCGTCCGGCGGTGAGACCGGCGGCCCCGGCGCGTACCAGGGCACCTACGGCCAGGACCCGTACAGTCAGGACCCGTACGGCCGGAACCCGTACGACCAGCCCCCGCCCGGCCAGGGCGCCGGCTACGGCCCCGGCGCGTACGGGGCCCCCGGCGCCGGACCCGTCCCCGGCATGCCGCCGATCGGCACCTGGCCCAAGCGGATCCTCGCCCGACTGATCGACTACCTCCTGGTGCAGGCCGTCGGCGTGATCGTGGTCGCGCCCTTCGTCGACCTCAGCGAACGCAACGGCTCCGCAGAAGCGTTCTGGCTCGGCTGCGCCATCTACCTCATCTACGAGGCCCTGATGCTCAGCCGGGACGGCCAGACCCTCGGCAAGAAGGCGATGAAGATCCGCGTCGCCATGCTCAGCGACGGGAACACGCCCACCCAGTCCGCCGCCTGGACCCGCGCCGCGGTCTTCGTCCTCCCCGCGGTGCTCTGCTGCGCGGTGCTCTGGTGGCTCATCGACGGGCTCTTCGGCGTCTTCGACAAGCCGTACCGGCAGTGCGTCCACGACAAGGCCGCGAAGACCGTGGTGGTCACCACGGAGGTGTGAACGGAGGCCCGGTCGACGGCGCGGAACGCGCCCCCGCCCGGGCCTGTCCGGTCCGCGCCCGGCAGCCGATCAGCGCTGCCGGGCGTACGCGCGTCCGGGGGCCGGGAGGTCCTCGCCCGCCGTGGTGGCCGTGGCCGTGGTGGTCGTGGCCGTCGCCGTGGCTGTGGCCGTCGTCGCGGCGGCCTTCGCCGCGGTCGAGACGGACAGCGAGAGCACCGTCACCACGGTGCCGAGCGCCAGCGCGAACACCACCAGCACCGCGATCGCCAGGACGCCCGAAGCGCCCGAGACGGCCAGCAGTGCCACCGTGGTGGCGACGACGGTGAACGAGCCGAGGCAGGCCTGGGCAGCGGACGGACGCGGCATGACGGGGGTCCTTCGCACGTCGGGGGGAAACGGGCGGGGGTGGAGCCGATACCAGGAGTCCTACCCGGCACGGGAGTTCGATACCTCCAGGCTAGTCCTCCGCCCCGGGGGCACAGGGGGCGCACAGGCTCACCACGGGGTCGTCCGCCCCGGTCTGTACGGTGAACCGGAACCTGGCACCACCCGCTGTCCCAAACGCCGATCCACCTGCCGTCCCACACACCGTCACGCACACCGGGGGAACCGACCGTGCCCATTCCCGCCGACTGGCCCACCACCGAGGCCCAGGCACTCGCCGAACAGCAGCGGCTGCGCCCGCTCGTCCGGACCGACGACGACACCGAGACCCCCGTACGCCTCATCGCCGGCGTGGACGTCGCCTACGACGACGACCACGACCTCGTCGCCGCCGCGGCCGTCCTCCTCGACCGCGACACCCTGGAGACCGTCGAACAAGCCACCGCCGTCGGCCGGATCGCCTTCCCCTACGTCCCCGGACTCCTCGCCTTCCGCGAACTCCCGGCCGTCCTCGACGCCTTGGCCGCCCTCACCCGCACCCCCGACACCGTCGTCTGCGACGGCTACGGCCTCGCCCACCCCCGCCGCCTCGGCCTCGCCAGCCACCTCGGCGTCCTCACCGGACTGCGCACCATCGGCGTCGCCAAGACCCCCTTCACCTTCGACCACCACCAACCCGACGCGCCCCGAGGCTCCTGGACCCCGCTCACCGACCCCGCCACCGGCGAAGAAGTCGGCCGCGCCGTCCGCACCCGGCCCGGCGTCAAACCCGTCTTCGTCTCCATCGGCCACCGCACCACCCTCGACACCGCCGTCCGCACCACCCTCGACCTCGCCCCCCGCTACCGCCTCCCCGAGACCACCCGGCACGCCGACTCCCTCTGCCGACGCGCCCTCGCCGAAGCCCTCAACAGCCGGACGCCCGCGAACTGACCAAGCCCCGGGCGGGATTCGGACCCGGTGTGTTAGACATGACACACCGGGGTCCGGCCCCGACCGCCAGGAACGGACGCACGGGGGAGGCGCCGACATGGGATCCGGCACGGGCAAAGGCGGCAACACCACGTCCGGCACCAGTACCGGCACCGGCGCGGGCACCGGCTCCACCGGCGGAACCGGACAGGGCTACCGCGTCGAAGTCGAACAACTCCGCAGCTTCGCCGGCCAAGTCAGGCTCCTGCTCGCCGATTTCCAGAAACACGCCGACGGAAACGCCGCCCACGGACGCAGCGGCGTCGGCAAGAACGCCTTCGGCACCTTCGCCGAGGCCACCGAGATCCACGGCCGCTACAGCACCATGCGGGACGCGCTGCGCGACGTCCTCAACCAGCTCCAGGAAGCCGTGAACGACGCCCAGCAGAAGGCCGACCTCACCGCCACCAACTACGAGGAGCAGGACCAGCGCACCGCCCGCAAACTCAAACTCGGCGACGACGGCTGGTCCGTCGAACGCCCCTCCGAGACCAGCAGGACCGCGGCCGCACAGAACCTCACCCCCTCCAAGCGCGGCAACGCCACCCTCTGACCGCCGCCCGCCCGCACCGAACGGAGGCGAACCGCCCGTGGTCTACACCGACTTCACCAAATACAGCCACGCCCAGCTCCGCACGATGGCGCAAGCCCTCGACCCCGGCGCGGTGATGGCCGCCGGCGACCCCTGGCGCAACGCCGCCGACACCCTCAAACAGATCCGCCTCACCCTCACCAAAGCCAGCACCGAAGCCGCCACCAGCTGGGAAGGCACCACCAGCGACGCCTTCCACACCCGCATGCTCACCCTCGCCGCAAGCATCAACAACGCCGCCGCCTACGCCAACGACGCGGCCAACACCCTCCACAACGTCTCCGAAGCCATGGCCAAGGCCAAGCGCGAGATGCCCGAGGAACCCGGCAACTGGGACAAGGTCAAGGACACCGTCGGCGACGGCGTCTCCGCCGTCTTCGGCGACGGCGACGACGACCACATCCCCATCGCCGACCGCAAGAAGGCCGAAGCCGCCGCCATCATGCAGACCCTCGCCATGCACTACCGCATCGCCACCCCGACACTGAAGGCTCCGTCTCTGTCCGAGAAGGGGAAGGTCGACAAGCCCGTTGACTCGGGATCGCAGGACGACCCGGGCAGTGCGGCGGCGATGGCAGCGGCGGTGATGTCGGGAACCTCGCTCGGCGCAGGGGGAAGGTCGGCTGGGCCGACAACTGGCGCCACACAGCCGCGGTCCAGGTCCTCCCAGCCTTCTACGGTGGTCGGATCCCTGCCGAAGAGGCCGGCTGCTCCTACCGAATCCGGTATCCAGGGCGGAGTGGCGCAGGCTCCGCCGAGGCCGTCGAACACGACGGGGTCCGGTTCCGATGCGGGCATCTCCGGTACTCCGGTGTCCCGTCCGAGCGGCAGCGTGCCGAGCCCGCCTACCTCCGGGACGCAGACCTCCGGAGTGGGCGGCGTACCGGCCACAGGCCCCGCGAACGGGCCGATCGCGGGTGGGGGCGGGCAGAGCGCCGCCGGCCCGTCGGGGCCGACCGCGCAGAATCCGTCGGGCCTGCCGGGACTCGGCCAGGGCAGGGCCGGGGTCGGAGGCAGTGGTGAGGCGCCGGTGGAAGGTGCGGGCCCACGAGGGGGTCGGGCGGGCAGCACCGGTGGTGGCGGTGAGGCCGGTCCCGGCATCGGAGCCGGGGGTCGTGGCGTGTCCGGCGGCAGGGAAGCGGGCGGGTCCTCGGCACGGCCCGGTGGCTCCGTCCGGCCGGCGCCGTCGCCCGAAGCCGGATCGAGGGGCAAGCAGGCGTTCACCGAAGGCGGGTCCGGCCTGGGAGGGCGGAACCGGCTCAGGGGCGAGCCGGGTGCGGCGGGCGCGAACGGCATGGCGCCGGGAGTCCCCTTGAGCGGGGCGCAAGGGCGTAGGAAGGACCGGGAGAAGCAGGGCAAGAGGCCGGACTACCTCGTCGAGGACGAGGAGACCTGGGCGTCGGACAAGCCGGCCAATCCCAACGTGGTGGAATGAAGCCGGTCCGTGGACGGACGGGTGATCTGATCGCATCCCGCAGGTCGGTGATCTGCGGGATGCCTCATTGAATGGGGTGACCGGGTTTGGCGAGCCGTCGCTTGGCGCGTGGTACGGCGGCGCTGGCCGTCGGGGCACTGGTCTGGAGCGTCGCCGCACCGGCGGCGTCGGCCGATCAGATCAGGGACCAGCAATGGGCGTTGAAGACCTTCGACGCCGAGACCAAGGTCTGGCCGGTCAGCCAGGGCGAAGGCGTCGTCGTCGCGGTGGTCGACACCGGGGTGAACTCGGAGCATCAGGATCTGACCGGGCAGGTTCTTCCGGGGGCTGATTTCTCCGGTACTCAGTCCGATGGTCGTATCGATACTGACGGCCACGGCACCGGCATGGCGAGCCTGATCGCGGGACACGGGCACGGTTCGCAGGCCGGGGTGATGGGTCTGGCCCCGAAGGCGAAGATCCTTCCGGTAAAGGTGCGGACGAGCGAGGGCGGCCCCATTCCGGAGCAGAACGACCTGGCGGCGGCGATCCGATTCGCGGCGGACAACAGCGCGAAGGTCGTCAACATCTCCCTCTCAGGGGTTTCTCGATTCGACTCGCAGACGCGCAAGGCCATCGCGTACGCGGTGTCGAAGGACGTCGTGCTGGTCGCGGGCACGGGCAACGACGGTTCGAACGACGGTGTCGGGTATCCGGCCGCGTTCCCAGGAGTGGTGGCCGTGGGGGCGGCGGACTCCAAGGGTGTCGTGTGGGAGGAATCCACCTCGGGTTCCGAGACCACGCTGATCGCGCCCGGTGTGGGGGTCTACCATGCCTCGGCGAAGTCGCCGACGGGCTATGTGGCGGCGAACGGGACCTCCGACTCCACCGCCTATGTCTCCGCCACTGCCGCGCTCATTCGCTCCAAGTACCCCGACCTGTCCGCCGGGCAGGTCATCAATCGGATGATCAAGTCGGCCACCCCTCCGGCCAACGGGACGGTGGTACCCAACAATCACTACGGGTACGGGCTCGTTGCGCCCGCGAAGGCTCTGGAAGCCGATCCGGCCGTGGACAACGGGCCTCGGGAGAACCCGTTGGTGAAGCGGCCCGAGTCGCGGGGTACGCCGCCGTCCGATGATCCGACTGACGAGGCGGATCCGTCGTCCGTGGCGCCCGTGGTTCCCGAGGCGGGCGGGGGCGGTGACAACACCGGGCTGGTGATCGGAGCGGTGGCGGTCGGCGCGCTGGTCCTGGGGCTGTCGGTGGTCGCCGTGTTCCAGGCCCGGCGGCGGAGGCGGGTGGCGGGGGAGGCGTAGAGCGGCCGGTGCCGGCGGGGCTGGCAGTATTTCGGCGGTCGCTGGCGTCATTGCCGCTGGTGGGGGGCTGTGGTGGCGGCGATGCTGGGGCCATGAGCACTTCTGAGAACGCCACCGCCGCCACCGCCGCCACGGATGCCGTCGCCGGGGGGATCGTCCCTGACACCAAGGACTGGACCTGGGTGCTGGAACGCCCCTGCCCGGACTGCGGGTTGGACACGCCGGGGGTGGGGCGGGGGGACGTCGCCGGGATGATCCGGGCCAACGCGGACGGTTGGCTGGCGGTGCTGGCAGGGGACGAGGAGGCGCTGCGCGGCCGGCCGGGCCCGGGTGTCTGGTCGGATCTGGAGTACGCGTGCCATGTGCGGGACGTGTTCCGGCTGTTCCACGTCCGGCTGAACCTGATGCTGGACCGGGACGACCCGCTGTTCCCGAACTGGGACCAGGACGAGACGGCGGTCTCCGGGCGCTACCGGGAGCAGCGGCCGCAGGTGGTCGCCGGGGAGCTGGCGGAGGCCGCGGAGGCGCTGGCCGCGGCCTTCGAGGGGGTGTCCGGTGAGCGGTGGCAGCGGACGGGGAACCGCAGCGACGGGGCGCGCTTCACGGTCGAGTCGTTCTCCCGGTACCTGATCCACGACCCGGTGCACCATCTGTTCGACGTGACGGGCGAGCGCGTCTGAGGTCGCCCCGGGGTGCCGGGGCGGTGCGGTGGCGGGAGGGGCGCGGGGTCACCAGCCGGAGGCCTCGCGCAGCATGGTGCGGCGCAGCCGCCCGGCGACGCTGGCGGCGTCGGTGCCGATGACGTCGGCGATCTCGGGGGCGGCGAGGCCGACGACGTAGTGCAGGATCGCGAGGTCGTCCTCGGCGGGGTGGTGCTCCGGGGCCGGCGAGTCCTGGCGGGTGTGCTCGGCGACGGTGCCGCGGAGGATTTCCCAGGCGTGTGCGGTCGGGTTGGAGCTTCCCATCAACTCGCGCCAGCACAGCGCGATTTCGGCGAACGCCTGTTGGACGGCGGCGGCCGCGGCGCTGTGCTCGGTCAGCCACACCCGGGCATAGCTGAGGTACCGGGGGCGGTGGAGTTCGCAGAAGGCGGTGAACTCCAGTGGTACGTCCTCCGGCTCGCCGAACCCCGGGGGTGGCTCGGCGGAACTCGTGTGACGGTTGGTCATCTCGTCTTCTCGGAAAGGGAGATGGGTTTCTGACGGTCGATCATCTGTGCTCACTCTACGGTAGGCCCTCGGTGCGCTGGGTGACCAATCCGATGGAATGCCCGGAACCCGCCGCCGCCCGGCCGGTTCCGGTGGAGGCCGGGTGCGGCGAGGCGGTGGAACGGCCGGGCGGGGAGTCGACGGGGGCCGGCGCGGGGCCGGCGGGGTGGTGCTGCGCAGTGGCGTGGGGGGACGTAGGTGAGAGCGCGTCGCAGCTGGTCAGAGGGTGTGGGACGGCAGTGACTGCAAGGCAGTTGATGTGTCACCGTAGGGCCTGGGGAGGCTGACGTCCACGCCCACGGCGCGAACCGGCGCCCGCACAACCACCCGCGCAACCGCACGCATGATCGTGGTGACGATCACCACGGCGAGGGATGTGGACACGGGCGCGGATGCCACCACGACCACACGCATGGCCGTATCGGCGGGCGCGGAGCTGACGGGCCCGGGGGCGCGTGGCGGGGCTGCGGCGTACGCGAAGGGTGTGTGGGGTGGGGCGCGCGGCGGATGCGGTGGGTCGGGCAGACGCTGCGCGCCGGGGCGGACGTGGGGGCGGGTGGCGCGCTCGCCGCGGTGGCGGCGCGCCGGGGCGGCCATGCCGGACGGCCGTCGGCATGCGCTTCGACCGTGGGCCGTCGACCGCGCGGATCTGGCGTGCCGTCGACCGTGCGGATCGACCGTGCGGATCGACCGCGGGCTTGGGGCGGGCGCATCGTGTGCGCCGGACCGGTCGCGTACGTCGAGCGTGCCCCGGCGGCCTGGACGTGGCCTCGGCGGCCGGGGCGGGGTGGACGGGCCGGGGTGGTCGCCCGTCAGGAGGTGCCGTCGGGGGGCGTCAGGAGGTCGTCCGGGCCTCCGACGGGGAGATCCGGTCGGCGGCGGTGTCCCGCTCGACCTGGGTGGGGAAGGCCTCGACGGCTCGTCGCCGGGCCGCTTGGGCGGCTGCGGCAGCCGCGGCCGCAGCCGCCGCGGCTGCTCCGGGGGCGGCCTCCTCGCGTTCGCGGCGGTGGGCCGTGACGGCCGGGTGCGTCCCGGCCGGGTGCCCGGCGGCGACGTGCCCGCCCGCTGCGTGCCCGCCCGCCACGTGCCCGCCCGGGGTATGGGCGGCGGGGTGCCCGCCGGTGGTCCGTCGTCGTCGGCCGAGCGCGGTCCGGGCGGCGTGTTCCTCGGCCGCCTGTCTAGCGGCCAGGTAGGCCTGCACGGCCGCCATGCCGTAGACGGGCTGGATGAGCTGGTGGCCCTTGAAGAAGGGTCTGGCCGGGGCGAACCCGGCGGCGACCACGAGGTCGCGGATCTCTGCTATCTCGGCTTCACTGCGGGCGGTGAAGCGGACCTCCCAGCCCTTCTTGTACGTATGGCCCTTCTCGCCGCTGCGGCGCGCCGGGTCCGGGCGGCGGACGTATCCGGGCAGACGGCCGAGGCGGAGCTGGGCCGCGCGGAGGCCGGCGGTCTCGTCACGTGACATGACGTAAGCCTAGGCAATCCCAGAGGTGCGATTGACGCCCGGAGGGTCCCTCGCCGTATGCCCTTGATCACTCTGGGTCAGGCGGCCAGGTCGGCGATCGTTTTCGATCAGGTATGACAACCGTATGAGCGTCAATTACTCCAAATGAGTGAGGGTATGAGGACTTTAGTGCGGGCTGATCCCGGTTTCGCGACGGTTGAGTAACAGTGCGTCAGGCTCCGGGTCGCGGGTCCGGGCCGTTGGGGATGGTGTCGGCATGAGCTACCGGATTCCCTCGCCTCCACCGTCGCTGGAGGAGCTGGCGAAGCGTCAGCAGAACGTCGTCACCGCGAGCCAGCTGCGCGCCCGGGGCGTGCCGGCCCGCATCATCACCGAGCACTGCCGCCGGGGCGGCCCCTGGCAGCGGCTGCTGCCCAGGGTCTACCTGCTGCAGCCCGCCGAGCCCACCCCGGAGCAGCGGATGTGGGCCGCGCTGCTGTACGCCGCGCAGAACGGCCGCGAGGAGGGGCGCGGCGAGGGCGCGGTGATCACCGGCACGGCCGCGCTCGCGCTGTACGGCTTCACCGCCGTGCCTCGGCTGCCCGCGGTGACCGGGGTGGACGTCCTGGTGCCCCGGCAGCGGCGGCTGAAGGACGTCGGGGAGGTCCGGATCCGGCGCACCGAACGGGAGTTGGAGGCCCATTCGGTGCACGGCCTGGCCTGCGCGCCGGTGGCCCGGGCGGTCGCGGACGCGCTGGACGAGTGGACGGCGGACCCGGACCTGCCGGCGCCGGTGCGCGAGGTGTTGCGGGAGGCCGTCTCGCGCCCGGAGAACCGCTGCACGGTGCGGGAGTTGGCCGCCGAGCTGATCGAGTCGGGGCTGACCGTGGAGCCCCGGGTGCGCGCCGCGCTGGACGAACTCCTCGCCGCCGAGCGGGACTCGGTGCTGGAGCGGCTCGGCCACCTGGTGGACGAGTGGCTGCTGCCGGTCCCGCTGAACGCCCCCGAGCTGCGGATGCGCGGTGGCACGTACATCGCCGTCCCGGACCTCTACTGGCCGGAGCGCGGCGTCGCCGTGGAGGTGGACCCGGACCTGCGCTGCGTCAGCGAGGGCGAGGCCGCCTGGGTGCGCGGCGGCCAGCACCGGATGGAGTACCTGGGCATCCGCGTGGTGTACGTCTCCGGCGACCGGCTGGCCGCCGAGCCGGACGCGGTCGGCGGCGAGCTGCGCGAGGCCCACCGGGCGGGCGGCACCGACGTGGTGGAGCTGCTGGTGGTCTGAGCGGCGGCGTCCGGCCGCACGCGAGGCGGACCGGAAGGGGGTGGGGGAGGGGGCGAACAGGGGGAGGGGGAAGAAGGGGGCAGGGGGCAGGGGGCAGGGGCCGGAGCGCGCTAGGAGCGGACCACCGGCGTGCCGACCAGTTCGATCCCGGCCGCCCGCAGCTCCTCCAGCGCGGCGGCGGTGGTCTCCGCGGCCACTCCGGCGGTGAGGTCCAGCAGGACGCGGGTCGCGAAGCCGGCCCGGGCGGCGTCGATCGCGGTCGCCCGGACGCAGTGGTCGGTGGCGATGCCCACCACGTCGACCTCGTCGACCTGCCGCTCGCGCAGCCACTCCACCGGGCCGCGGCCGTTCTCGTCCAGTCCTTCGAAGCCGCTGTACGCCGCCGAGCGGGCGCCCTTGTCGAAGACCGCCTCGACCGCGCCGGAGATCACGGCGGGTGCGAAGTTGGGGTGGAAGCCCACGCCCTCGGTGCCGGCCACGCAGTGCGGCGGCCAGCTGTCGACGTAGTCCGGCGCGTCGGAGAAGTGCGCGCCCGGGTCGATGTGGTGGTCGCGGGTGGCGAGGATGTGCCGGTAGCCGGGGGAGGACTCGGCGATCAGGTCGGTGATGGCGGCGGCCACCTCGGCGCCGCCGGGGACGGCCAGGCTGCCGCCCTCGCAGAAGTCGTTCTGCACGTCGACGACGATCAGTGCCCGGTGCATGGCTCGCATCCTCGGATGTCGGGGGCCCGCCGACGGCGGCGCCCCGGTGGTGGAGCCCTCGGGGGTACTCGGTCCGGCTGTGCGGGACTCGGGGGTCCTCGGGGAGCTCCGGGGAACTCTACGGCTGACTCTAGGGAGTGCCGCGCGGGGGCGGAAGCCCCGGGGCCGGTCCGGTGGCGGGACCGGGGCCTCCGCCCTCCGGCGGGGGAGCGGTCAGCGGACCGCGTCGGCCGACAGGACCAGCTCGGTCGGCAGCACCGGGTCGCCCTTGGAGAGCTGGGTGGCGGACAGCGGCAGCGCGGCCCGGGCGCGGACGTGCCGTTCGCGGGCGTCGCTCAGCGGCTCCCGGCCGACCGTCTCGCCGGCCAGGACCAGCGGCACCTGGACCAGGTGGGGCCGCAGTTCGTCCGGGACGGGCCCGGTGCCGATCACCTCGGCCTCGGCCACGCCGTCGGCGTCGGGCCGGCGCGCCGCCCACTTGCGGCCGCCGACGCTGGTCTTGCCGCCGGCCGCGCGCTTGGCGACCGGGACCAGCGGGCCGCCCTCGGCCCCGGCCCGGGCGACCAGCTTGTAGACCATCGCGCAGGTCGGGTGCCCGCTGCCGGTGACCAGGCTGGTGCCGACGCCGTAGCCGTCCACGGGGGCGGCGGCCAGGGCGGCGATCGCGTACTCGTCCAGGTCCGAGGTGACGATGATCCGGGTCTTCCCGGCGCCCAGTTCGTCCAGTTGGCGGCGGACCCGGTGGGCCAGCAGGGTGAGGTCGCCGGAGTCGATCCGGACCGCGCCGAGTTCGGGCCCGGCCACCTCGACGGCGGTGCGCACGGCCTCGCGCAGGTCGAAGGTGTCGACCAGCAGGGTGGTGCCCTTGCCCATGGAGGCGATCTGGGCGCGGAAGGCGTCCCGTTCGCTGTCGTGCACCAGGGTGAAGGCGTGCGCGGCGGTGCCGGTGGTCGGGATGCCGTAGGTGAATCCGGCCTCCAGGTCGGAGGTGGCGGCGAACCCGGCGACGTACGCGGCCCGGGCGGCGGCCACGGCGGCCTGCTCGTGGGCCCGGCGGGCGCCCATCTCGATCACCGGGCGGCCGCCGGCGGCGGCGGTCATCCGGGAGGCGGCGGCCGCGATCGCCGAGTCGTGGTTGAGGATCGAGAGGATCACCGTCTCCAGGATCACCGCCTCGGCGAAGCTGCCCTCGACGGTGAGCACCGGGGAGCCGGGGAAGTAGATCTCGCCCTCGGGGTAGCCGTGGACGTCGCCGCTGAAGCGGTAGTCGGCGAGGAAGCGCAGGGTGTCGTCGTCGACGACACCCTGGCCGGCCAGCCAGTCCAGCTGGGCGGTGGAGAAGCGGAAGTTCTCGATGGCGTCGAGGACCCGCCCGGTGCCGGCCATGACGCCGTAGCGGCGCCCGCCGGGCAGGCGGCGGGTGAACACCTCGAAGACGGAGCTGCGGTGCGCGGCCCCGCTGCGCAGGGCGGCCTGCAGCATGGTGAGCTCGTAGCGGTCGGTGAGCAGCGCGGTCGAGCCGGCCGCGCGCACTGATGTGGCGTCCATGCGGATGATGCTACTACCACTTAGCGTCAGAGTGACGATTTCTCGTCGGGCGGGCCGGGGCGGAATCGCCCGGCCGTCCCCCGGATGGCAGCATGGGGCGTGAGGGATTACGGACGAGCGTGCAGCGAGGAGGACCAGGGTGAGTGTCGCGCCCGCGGAGATCGAGCGCCCCGAGGTCGAGGGGCTGCCGGTGACAGAGCCGGACACGCCCTGGGTGACCATCGTGCACAACGACCCGGTCAACCTGATGAGCTACGTCCAGTACGTCTTCCAGGCCTACTTCGGCTATCCGAAGGACAAGGCCCGGAAGCTGATGATGGACGTCCACACCAAGGGGCGGGCGGTGGTCTCCGGCGGTTCCCGCGAGGAGATGGAGCGTGACGTCCAGGCGATGCACGGCTACGGCCTCTGGGCGACGCTCCAGCACGACTGACGCCGGACCGCCGGCCGCAGGACCGAAGACGACGAGACGGGCTGACCGATACAGATGGCTGGGTTGTTCGAGAGCACCGGCGGTGGCGGCGCGGCGATCGCGCTGGACGAGTGGGAGGCCTCCATCCTCCGCTCGCTGGAGGTGCAGTTGCTGGAGCTGATCGGCCCCGGTCCGGGCGGGGAGGGCGGCGACCCGCTGGCCGCGCTGTTCGCCGAGGGGCCGACCGAGGCGCCCGCCGACCCGGTGCTGGCCCGGTTCTTCCCGGATGCCTACCGGGATCCGGAGAAGCCCGAGGACGACGAGGCCAGGGCCGCGTCCGGGGAGTTCCGCCGGTTCACCGAGCTGGACCTGCGGGCCCGCAAGCGGGATGACGCGCTGTTCGTCGTCCGGGCGCTGGACGGCCTCGGCGGTGCCGGGGTGCTCAAGCTGGGCGCGCCCGACTGCCTGCGCTGGGTCGGCGCGCTGAACGATCTGCGACTGGCCCTCGGGGTCCGGCTGGAGGTCACCGAGGAGGACGAGGAGGGCCTCTACGCGCTGCCCGACGGCGACGACCGCAAGCCGCTGGTGATGGCCTACCTGTGGCTGGGGGCGCTCCAGGAGTCGCTGCTGGAGGCGATGGCCGACTGAGTCGCGGCGGCCGGGCCGGCGGCGGGGGCCCGGTGGACGCGGCCTGAACCCGAGCGGTTCTGCGGGTGAATGCGGAGCGCCTTCCTCCGCGCCCGTCCGCGCTTTCGGGCCGATCCTGCCCGGTTCCGGGCAAGCCCCGGTGGTTTTGTCCAGAATATGGACGATCCGCCGGGGCTTTTCTGTGCAAAAGGGGCAAACCCTACCAGGTCATGCTCAAATATCGCTCAGATGCACACCGCTATCCGGATGCCGCGTGGTACGACTTCTCCACCCCCGAGACCGACCAGGACGGTGCACCATGGCCGAGAAGTCGTACGACCAAGTGGTCGACACCAAGCCGGACGAGGAGGGCTACGAGCGGGGACTCGGCAGCCGCCAGATCCAGATGATCGCGATCGGCGGAGCGATCGGCACCGGCCTGTTCCTCGGCGCCGGCACCGCGATCTCCAAGTCCGGCCCGAGCCTGATCCTCTCCTACGCCGTCGCCGGCCTGGTGATCTTCGTGATCATGCGCGCGCTCGGCGAACTGCTCACCTACCGCCCGGTCTCCGGCAGCTTCGCCGAGTACGCGCGGGAGTTCCTCGGCCCGTTCGCCGGCTACGTGACCGGGTGGACGTACTGGCTGTTCTGGGTCGTCACCGGCATGGCCGAGACCACCGCCGCCGCCGTCTACGTGAAGTTCTGGGCGCCCGGGTTCCCGCAGTGGCTCAGCGCGCTGACCTTCCTGGTCATCCTCTATGCGGCCAACCTGATCTCGGTGAAGGTGTTCGGCGAGATCGAGTTCTGGTTCTCCATGGTCAAGGTCACCGCCATCATCGGCATGATCCTGATCGGCATCGGGGTGCTCACCCTCGGCTTCAGCAAGGCCGGTGACACCGCGTCGATCACCCACCTGTGGCAGAACGGCGGCTTCTTCCCCAAGGGCATCGGCGCCACCGTGATGACCCTGCAGATCGTCATGTTCGCCTACCTCGGCGTCGAACTCGTCGGCGTCACCGCGGGCGAGAGCGAGAACCCCGAGAAGACCCTGCCGCGCGCCATCAACACCCTGCCCTGGCGCATCGCGCTGTTCTACATCGGCGCCCTGGTCGTCATCCTCTCCCTGGTGCCGTGGACCGAGTTCCAGCCCGGCGTCAGCCCGTTCGTCGCCGCCTTCGGCAAGATCGGCATCCCGGCGGCGGCCGGCATCATCAACTTCGTGGTGCTCACCGCCGCGCTCTCCTCCTGCAACTCCGGGATGTACTCCACCGGTCGCATGCTGCGCGACCTCGCGCTGCGCGGCCAGGCCCCCGGGCAGCTCACCAAGCTCAACGCGCGCCGCAGCCCGGCCTTCGCGATCACCGTCTCCTGTCTGCTGATGGGCGTCGGCGTGGTGCTCAACTACCTCGTCCCGGCACGGGCGTTCGAGTACATCACCTCGGTCGCCACGGTCTGCGGCCTGTGGACCTGGGCGATGATCCTGATCTCCCAGATCCGCTACCGCCGGGCCTGGAAGGGCGGCCACCTGCCCGCGCCCACCTTCAAGGCGCCCGGCGGCGCCTGGACCAGCTGGGCCGCGCTCGCCTTCCTCGGCCTCGTCGTGGTGCTGATCGCCCTGGACGCGGACAACCGGATCTCGCTGTACGTCTTCCCCGCCTGGGCCCTGCTGCTGGTCGTCGGCTACCGGTTCCTCGAACGACGCAACCCGCAGGCCGTCCACGGCACCGCCCACGACCACCTGCACGCGGGCGGGGACCGCTGACCCCGGCCCCCAGCCCCCCCGGGGGCGCCGCTCGACCGCGCCTCGGACGCGCGCCGACCGCGCCTCGGACGCCCCGGCGGAGACCTGCCGGGGCGTGGCTATCCTGACCGGCATGCTGACCATCACCCGAGAAATCCGCGACCGGATCGTGGCCCACGCCCGCGCCGACCACCCGGACGAGGCCTGCGGCGTGGTCGCCGGGCCGGCCGGCAGCGGACGGCCCGAGCGGTTCATCCCGATGCTCAACGCCGCCCGCTCGCCCACCTTCTACGAGTTCGACTCGGGCGACCTGCTCAAGCTCTACCGCGAGATGGACGACCGCGACGAGGAGCCGGTGATCGTCTACCACTCGCACACCGCCACCGAGGCCTACCCCTCGCGCACCGACGTGAGCTACGCCTCCGAGCCGTTCGCCCACTACGTCCTGGTCTCCACGGCCGAGGGCAACGGCGAGGACGACCCCTACGAGTTCCGCTCGTTCCGCATCGTGGACGGCGAGATCACAGAGGAAGACGTCCAGGTCGTCGAGGCCCACCAGGCCTGACCGGCGCCCGCCCGGACCCGGCCCGCCGACCGCCCGCGAGGGCCGGCGGGCCGGCGCCGTCTCAGCACGGGGAACGAGAACATCCGGATCCCGAGACGGGCATGTCTAAGCGGGCCCGGGAATCTATACGATGAGCCCATGCGTTCCGTCGATGTGAGCAACCAGGCCCCGGGCACCCGCCTCGTGGCGCGCCTGCACATCGACCTGTGCCGGCACGCCGGCGCGATCTGTCCCGGCACGCCCGCGCGCTCGCGCTGAGAGCCGCCCCACCCCGCCCGGGCCCGCCGCCACACCGGCGACGCCGGGCCCCGGGCACCGCCCGCCCCGCCGCGCCCGCCGCGCCCGCCGCGGCCGACCACTCCACCACTCGCACAGGAGCGCACCCATGGCCATCGAGGTCCGCATCCCGACCATCCTCCGCACCTACACCGACGGCGCCAAGGCCGTCGAGGGCAACGGCAGCAACCTCGGGGAACTCTTCACCGACCTCGACGCCCGGCACCCGGGCATCGCCGCCCGCCTGGTCGACGGCGGCGAGCTGCGCCGCTTCGTCAACGTCTACCTGAACGACGAGGACGTCCGCTTCCTGGAGGGCATCTCCACCGCCCTCGCCGACGGCGACAGCGTCACCATCCTCCCCGCCGTGGCCGGCGGCGCGCGCTGACCTCCCGGTTCCCCCGCCGGCGGTGGGGGAACCACCCTCGTGACCCACACCGCCGTGTGACCCTCACCGCCGTGGCCGGAGGCCTCCCTTGCGATACGACAGTCCGCTCGAAGCCGTCGGCAACACCCCGCTGGTCCGCCTGCCGCGGCTGTCCGCGGCCGTCCCCGGCAACACCGGGGGCCTGGTCACGCTCTGGGCCAAGCTGGAGGACCGCAACCCCACCGGCTCGATCAAGGACCGCCCGGCGCTGCACATGATCGAGCGGGCCGAGGCCGACGGCCGGCTCACCCCGGGCTGCACGATCCTGGAGCCCACCAGCGGCAACACCGGCATCTCGCTCGCCATGGCCGCCAAGCTCAAGGGCTACCGGATGGTCTGCGTGATGCCCGAGAACACCAGCGAGGAACGGCGCGAACTGCTCCGCATGTGGGGCGCCGAGATCATCCCCTCCCCGGCCGCCGGCGGCTCCAACACCGCCGTCCGGATCGCCAAGGAGATCGCCGCCGAGCACCCCGACTGGGTGATGCTCTACCAGTACGGCAACCCCGACAACGCGGGCGCCCACTACGCCACGACCGGCCCCGAGATCCTCGCCGACCTGCCGACCGTCACCCACTTCGTGGCCGGCCTCGGCACCACCGGCACCCTCATGGGCGTCGGCCGCTACCTGCGCGAGAAGGTCCCCGGCGTCCGGATCGTCGCCGCCGAACCGCGCTACGACGACCTGGTGTACGGGCTGCGCAACCTGGACGAGGGCTTCGTCCCCGAGCTGTACGACGCCGAGGTGCTCACCACCCGCTTCTCGGTCGGCTCCGCGGACGCCGTCCGCCGCACCCGCGAACTCCTCCAGCAGGAGGGCATCTTCGCGGGCGTCTCCACCGGCGCCATCCTGCACGCGGCGATCGGCGTCGGCCGCAAGGCCGCGGCGGCGGGCGAGCGCGCGGACATCGTGTTCGTGGTCGCCGACGGCGGTTGGAAGTACCTGTCCACCGGCATCTACACCGCCGAGACCACCGAGGACGCGGTCGAGGCGCTCCAGGGCCAGCTCTGGGCATAGGCCGGCTCCGGGCGTAGGACCGCTCCTCCGGACCCTGCCGGGCGCGCGACGCGAGGTGCCCGTTACGGGGCTTCCTGGTTCAGGGCCTTCCGGGCCCGGGCCCAGACCTGCCGGTCCAGGGTGCCGGCCCGGCGGCGGAAGGCCGACAGCGGCACCTCGCGCAGCTCATCGGTCTCCAGCCAACTGGTCCGGCCCTGCCGGTCGCCCACCGAGCCGGGCGGCAGTGACAGTACGCCGGGGCGCTCGGCGTGGTGCTTGCTGGTGATCTTCGCGACGGTGGCGGTCCGGCCGCGCACCCGCAGCACCAGGCACGGGCGGTCCTTGGAGCCGGGGCCGTCCTCGAACGGCACCTCCGCCCACCAGATCTCCTGCGGCTGCGGGCGGACCCCGGCGCCGGCACCGGC
>NZ_JBHTRF010000055.1:0-57538 GCF_042796115.1 Kitasatospora sp. NPDC056446
TTTGGTTTTTTTTTATACGACACCGGGTGCCCGGGATCCCGGTCAGCGGCCGATCGGCGTTTCCGGGCTCGCCCGGGCCTTCCGTACGGTCAGTCCGCCGTGGGGCCCTCGTCGGTGGCGGGTCCGTCGGGCTTGCCGGGGCCGCCGGCCGGGGTCTCGGGGGCGGCGGTCCCGGTCGTCGCGCCCTCGGGGCCGGAGCCGTTCACCGGGGCGGTGGCGGCGTGCGCGCCGGTCGGCCGGGGCTCCTGCGCGGCCGGGGGCTCGACCAGCCACTCGGGGTTGCTGTGCCGGCGCCACCACTGCCAGGCGACGATGCCGCTGCCGATCGCCAGCAGGCCGGCCACGGCGAGGCCGGTGGACCAGCCGCCGCACCGGTCCCTGCGGGCGTTCCGGGCGGCGAGTTCGCTGATCTCGGCCGAGCTGACGTTGCCCTGGAGCGCGGTCAGGGCGGCGGCGCCCCGGGCCTGGGCCTCGTGGGCCACCGGGGTGACGGCGGCCCGGGCGTCCCCGACCGCCTGGGCGACCCTGGGGGCGACCGTGGTGCGGGCCTGGTCGGCGGCCCGGGTGGCGGAGAGCCGGGCCGCCAGGGCGGCCTCCTGGGTCCGGTGGAGGGCCCTCAGGGCGTTCTGCTGGGCCTCCGGCGGCAGGCTGGCGAACGCCTGGACGAACTGTGGGGCGAGGTGCCTGTCGTACTGGACGCGGAGGTTGTGGGCGGCCTGGGCGGCCTTCGGCCCGAGGGTGTCCAAGGTCGGGCCGAGGCGCTGCTTGGCGCCGTCCGCGAACTGTGCGGCGGTGTCCCGGGTCCTGGTGGCCGTCTCACGTGCCGAGTCCGAAAAGCTCACGAGTCTCTCCTCCTGGGTGGCGTCCTATATGCACATATCCACCTGAATGCTGATCATGCATCCTGATTTGTCCGATGGCACGCCGGGGTGGGCCGTACGCGGGCACCCGGGGTGCGGAGCGGGCAGTGGGGGACGGGATCCGCGGGGGAGCGGGCCGTACCGGCCGGGTGCGGCAGTAGGGTGGCTGTTTCGGAGGTCGTGTACGGGAAGGGGACCCGCTGATGCTCCCGGACGAGTCGCGGTCGTCGGCCGAACGGCCCCCGGAGGGCGGGCCGCCCGGCTGCTACCGGCACCCGCGGACGCCCACCGGGATCTCCTGCACCCGCTGCGAGCGCCCGATCTGCCCGCAGTGCATGGTGGCGGCCTCGGTGGGCTTCCAGTGCCCAGACTGCGTCGGCGGCGGGCACGCCGGGACGCGGCGGGCGACCACCCGCTTCGGCGGGGCGCTCGCCGTCGACGGCGGGCTGGTCACCAAGCTGCTGGTCGGGACCAACGTGGTGGTCTGGCTGCTGGCCGCCTACGTGCTCGCGCCGAGGCTGGGCCAGACCTGGTCGCTGTTCAGTGCCGGGCGGGACATCCTCGGCGGCCCGGCCGGCATCGCGGACGGTCCGGACCAGTGGTACCGGCTGCTGACCGCCACCTTCCTGCACCTGGAGTGGTGGCACATCGGGCTGAACATGCTGGTGCTGTTCTGGCTCGGCCCGCCGCTGGAGGAGGCGCTCGGCCGGCTGCGGTTCCTGGCCCTCTACCTGCTCTCCGGCCTGGGCGGCAGCACCTTCGCCTTCCTGGTGGCCGGCGACTGGATGAACTCCGTGGGGGCCTCCGGAGCGGTCTTCGGCCTGATCGGCGCCACGATCGTGATGCAGCTGCGGAGCAGGGGCCCGCTGGCCCCGGCGATGGCGTTCCTGGTGTTCAACCTGATCGTCACCTTCTCGCGCCCGGGCATCGACTGGCGGGCGCACATCGGCGGCCTGGTGCTGGGCGGGCTGACCGCGGCCGGCCTGATGTACGCCCCGCGCGAGCGCCGCGGCCTGGTCCAGGGGCTGGCGGTGGCCGGGGCGGTGGCGATCGAGGCGGCGATGCTGCTGATCGGGATGTCCCTCTACGGCGCCTGACGGTTCGGGCGTTTGTCCACAGCGGGTGCGGGGTTGTGCACAGGCTGTGTGCCAACCCGGTTGTGGACTGTTGTTCTACGCGTGTCCTGCTGTGCGGTTCTTCCGGCTCCGGGAGGTTGTGCACAGCTGTGGACGGTCGCGGCACGGAAAGTTATCCACAGGCTGGGGGGACTTTTCCCCAGTGTGGATAACCATGTGGATAAGCCTGACCGTCCGATGGTGGGGATAACCGATCGGATGCGCGGGGCCGGGTCGAGGCATGCCTGACCGCCGCCCCGGGACGAGCATCCGAAGCGGCGGTATCCGGCCCGGAACCGGGCCTCAGGACGAGCGGGTCGCTACTTCCACTGGGTGGAGACGCCGAACCCCGCGGCGATGAAGCCGAAGCCCACCAGGATGTTCCAGTTCCGCCAGCCCTCGACCGGGTAGTTGCCGCTCGTCACGTAGTACGTGACGATCCACACCAGGCCGATCAGGAAGAGCGCGAGCATCAGCGGTGCGACCCAGCTGCGGCCCGAGCTGATCTTCACCGCCGCCGCGGTCGGCGGGGTGTAGTCGGACTTCTTGCGGAGTCGAGACTTCGGCACGAGGGGTTCTCCTGTCGATGCGCTGTGAGACCGCGCAGTGGTGCAGCGGGTGAGTCGGTCGCAGCCGGTCGTGGAGAACGCTCTGGGGACGCTCCGCACGTGCCACCGGCGTCCGTTAGCGTAGTGGCTCGGCGGGTCTTGAGGAGATAAGGGTACGGTGACTAATTTGTCGATTCCCCCTGGGCCGGCCCGTACCCGTCGTTCCGGTGCCCGAATTGTCGGACGCGCCCTGACCTGTGCCGTGTTCGCGCTCGCCGGTCTGCTCTTCTACATCAGCGCCCAGACCGCCCGCGGCACCGATCTGCGGACCGACAACTCGCTGCTGAGCCTCGGCGACGTGATCCGCCAGCGCAGCGCCCAGAACCAGCAGGCGCAGTCCCAGCTGGCCGACCTCCAGGCCCGCGCCCAGGAGCTCACCGAGCAGCAGGGCCGCAACCCCGCCGACGCGGCGCAGCTGGACGGCCTGCGGCGCGTCGCCGCCCTGGAGCCGCTGCAGGGCGGCGGGCTGACCGTCACCCTCAACGACGCCCCGCCGAACGCCACCGCGCGCATCCCCGGCGTCCCCGAGCCCGGCGTCAACGACCTGGTCATCCACCAGCAGGACATCCAGGCCGTGGTCAACGCGCTGTGGCGGGGCGGCGCGGAGGGCGTGCAGGTGATGGACCAGCGGCTGATCTCCACCAGCGCCGTCCGCTGCGTCGGCAACACCCTGCTGCTCCAGGGGCGGGTCTACTCCCCGCCGTACGTGGTCAGGGCGGTCGGGAGGACGGATGCGATGCGCTCGGCCGTCGACGCCGATCCGACCGTCCGCAACTACCTGCAGTACGTCCAGGCGTACGGGCTGGGCTGGAAGGTCCAGGAGAGCGGGGAGCTGTCGCTGCCCGGGTACTCCGGCACGGCCGAGCTGCGGTCGGCGGGCGGGCAGCAGTAGCGGACCGGCCTCGCGGCCGTGGAGGGCGGGTCTACTCTTGACCCAGTCTGTTACGACGAGGGAGCACCATGTACGGCTTCATCTGGCGTCACCTCCCGGGGAACACCCTGGTCAAGGCCGTCATTTCGGTGCTCCTGATCGTGGGGATCGTCTACCTCCTCTTCACCTACGTCTTCCCGTGGGCGGAACCGCTGCTCCCCTTCGGCGACGTCACAGTGGACGGCGGCGACGGCGCCGCCACCGGCTGAACCGGCGGGCCCGGCACTTCCATCCAGCACCGCATCCCACGGAGACCACGCGCGCATGACCACTCAGTCGACCCCGCCCCGCATCCTGGTGGTGGACAACTACGACAGCTTCGTCTTCAACCTGGTCCAGTACCTGTACCAGCTCGGCGCCACCTGTGAGGTGGTGCGCAACGACGAGGTGAGCGTCGAGCACGCCGTCCGCCGCTCGGGCGAGGAGGGCTTCGACGGGGTGCTGCTCTCCCCGGGGCCCGGCGCGCCGGAGGAGGCCGGGGTCTGCATCGAGATGGTCCACCACTGCGCGCGGATCGGGCTGCCGGTGTTCGGCGTCTGCCTGGGCCTCCAGTCGATCGCGGTCGCGTACGGCGCGGTGGTCGGCCGGGCGCCGGAGCTGCTGCACGGCAAGACCTCGCCGGTCGAGCACGAGGACGGCGGGGTGTTCGAGGGCCTGCCCTCGCCGCTGACCGCGACCCGCTACCACTCGCTCGCGGTCGAACCGGCCACCGTGCCGGCCGAACTGGTGGTCACCGCACGGACCGGGAGCGGCGTGATCATGGGCCTGAGGCACCGTGAACTGCCGGTCGAGGGCGTGCAGTTCCACCCCGAGTCGGTGCTCACCGAGGGCGGCCACCGGATGCTCGCCAACTGGCTCGCGGAGTGCGGCTACCCGCAGGCGGTGGACCGGTCGGCCGGGCTCGCCCCGGTGATCGGCCGGGGCTGAGCGGCGTGACGGCGCTGCGTCCGGAGGGGCGTTACCAGCCGGAGGCCGACCCGTACGGCGGCGCGCAGCACCACGGCGGGCCCCGGCAGGGCGAGCCGCAGTACCCGGAGCCGCGGTACACCGAGCCGCAGTACGCGGGCTCGCCGTACCCGGAGCCGCAGTACGCGGGGGCGGCCCACGGCGGGCCGCAGTACGGCGACGGCGGCGCCCCCTACCGGCAGGAGCAGCCGGCCCCGGCCGTGCCCGAGGACGCCTGGGGCGTCTACGAGCAGGCCGAGGAGCCCCTCACGGGCGGGCCCGAGTACCCCTGGCTGCCCGACCAGACCCTCCAGCTGCGCCTGCCCTTCGGGGCCGACGCCGCGACCGCCGGGCCGGTCCCGGCCACCGGGGGCCGGGCCGAGCGCCGTCGAGCCGCCCAGGGCCGCACCGCGATCCGCTCCGGCAACGGGCGGCGCCGGGCGGGCGGCCGGGCCGGCGGGCGGGTGCGTCCCCGGGAGTCCGTGGTCGTGGTGGCGGCCCGGGCGGTCGGCGAGCTGTGCATAACGCTGGGCCTGGTGATGCTGCTCTTCGTCGCCTACCAGCTCTGGTGGACCAACGTGCAGGCCGACGCGGCCGCCGACGGGGCCCGCAACCGGCTGGAGCAGCAGTTCGACGCGGCCGCGCCGCCCGTCCAGCCGGGGCAGCCGGCCCCGGACCCGAACAAGCCCGAGGTGTTCGAGCCCGGCAAGGGCTTCGCCATCGTCTACCTGCCCAAGCTGGGCCTGAAGTTCCCGATCGCCGAGGGCACCTCCAAGTCGGCGGTGCTCGACAAGGGCCTGGTCGGCCACTACGCCGGCACCGCGATGCCGGGCGACAAGGCGGGCAACTTCGCGCTGGCCGCGCACCGCAACACCCACGGCGAGCCGTTCCGGTACATCAACGAGCTCGGCAAGGGCGACAAGGTCGTGGTGGAGACCGCCGCCGGGTACTACACGTACGAGATCACCGGGGGCATCCCGGAGACCTCCCCCAACAACGTGAGCGTGATCAAGCCGGTGCCGAACGGTGCCGGGTACGCCGGCCCCGGCCGCTACATCACGCTGACCACCTGCACCCCGGAGTTCACCTCCAAGTTCCGTCTCATCGTCTTTGGGAAGATGATCGAGGAACGGCCGCGCAGCCAAGGCAAGCCGGCCGCGATCTCGGGCGGGTAGCCGCCCGGACGCCCGGCCCGGAGGGGGAGCACCGCAGATGCAGGACGACGAGACCGCGCAGCCGGCCGAACCGGGGCGGGAGGCCTTCCCCCCGCCCGGGCCGCGGCCGGCCGGGCGCGGGCGGAGCCGGGCGCTGGCCGCGCTCGGGGTGTTCGGCGAGCTGCTGATCACCCTCGGCCTGGTGCTCGGCCTGTTCGTGGCCTACTCGCTGTGGTGGACCAACGTGCAGGCCGACCGCGCGGCCTCGGAGGCCGCCGACCGGCTGCGCGGCTCCTGGGCCGCGGGCCCGGTCCCGGGCCCGTCGGCCGCGCCGGGCGGCACCCCCGCCCCCGGGGCCCCGCCCGCGCGGAAGGAGTTCGCGGTCGGGGAGGACGTCGGCTTCCTGCACGTCCCCGCGATGGGGCGGGACTTCCAGGTGCTGATCCGGATGGGCACCTCCACCGAGGTCCTGGACGAGGGCGTGGCGGGCGTCTACGAGCAGCCCTACAAGGCCGCGATGCCCTGGGACCAGACGGGCAATTTCGCGCTGGCCGCCCACCGGGACGGCCACGGCGCCAAGTTCCACGACCTGGACGCCGTCCGCGACGGCGACGCGGTCGTCGTCGAGACCAAGGACAAGTGGTACGTCTACAAGGTCGACAACACCCTGGCCGAGACGTCCAAGTACGACACCGGCATCGTGGCGCCCGTCCCGCCGCGCTCCGGGTATGCCGGCCCCGGCCGCTACATCACCCTGACCACCTGTACGCCGGTGTACACCTCGCGGTACCGGATGGCGGTCTGGGGGAGCCTGGTGCGGGTGGACGACATGGACGCCAAGCGCACCCCGCCGCCGGAGCTGCGCCGCCCCTGAGGCCGGGCGCCCGGCCTGTGCGCGGGGCCGTGCGCGGGGTCGTGGGCGGGGGGCGTGCACCCGGGCCCGGCACGGAGGAACGCCGAGGGCCCGCCGCATCCGCTGCGGCGGGCCCTCGGGCGTGTCGACCGGGGTCACCGGGCTCCGGGCCCCTGGTTCAGTTGAACCAGGGGAATATCGGAGGCTTAGTTGTTCCCTTTGGTGGGTGGGGTGGTGGGGTCGCCCCCTTTGGGCGGCTCGGCGGCCTTCGTGAACAGCTGGACCTGGGTGTTCGGGTCCAGCGTGGTGCCGGCCGCCGGGTTGCTCATCTGGACGATCGCGTTCGGGTCCTGCGGGCCGACCACGGTGTAGCCGAGGTTGACCTTCGCGAGCTGGGCGATGGCGTCCGACAGCTTCTGGTTCTGCAGCGGCGGGACCTGGGACTTCTCCGGGGCCTTGAAGATCGTCAGCGCGACCTTGGTGTTGGCCGCGACCTTGCTGTTGGCCTGGACCGACTGCGAGGCGACGGTGTTGACCTTGGTCGGGTCGTTGGTCGGCTGGGTCTTCGAGGAGTCGACCTGGAGGCCGAGGCCCTGCAACTGGTTCGTCGCGTCGTCCTTCTGGGCGCCGACCACGTTCGGGACGGTGACCTTGCTCTTGCCCTGGGAGACCGTCAGCTTGACCGGTGCCGCCGGGTCGACGGCCGCGTTGGCCGCCGGGTCCTGGGCGGTCACGGTGTCCTGGGCGGCGGTGTCGTCGTCCTTGTACTCAGGGGTGCCGACGTTGGTGAAGCCCGCCGCGGCCAGCGCCTGGAGCGCCTGGTCCTTGGTCTTGCCGACCAGGGACGGCATGGTCGCCTTCGCCGGGCCGGAGGAGACCTGCACCGTGATGGTCGAGGTCTCGGCCACCTGGTTGCCGGCCGCCGGGTTCTGCGTGCAGACCTGGTCCTTCTTGATGTTCGCGTCCGGGCAGGCGATCTTGTCGCCCTCGGCCACCACGAGCTTGGACCCGGCCGCCGCGGCCGCCGCCTTGGCGTCCGCCAGAGTCTTGCCGACCAGGCTCGGCGCGGTGACCTTCGGCGGGTCCTTGGGGCCCTTGTCGCCGAACATCGCCTGGGCCACGAAGAAGGTGCCGACCAGGACCAGCACGGCGGCCACCGCCAGCACGATCCAGGAGGTGTTGCTCTTCTTCGGCTGGTCGTCGCCGCGCCGTCCGGCGCGGCCGTGGCCGTCGTCGCCGCCGCCCTGGCCGGCGTAGGTCTGGCCGTAGCCGTCGTCCTGGTAGCCGCCCTGCTGGCCGTAGCCGGGCTGGCCGCCGGCCTGCGGCAGGACGGTGGTCGGGCCGCCGCCGGGCTGCTGCGGCAGCACGTTGGTCTGGCCGTACGGGTCGTGCTGCTGCGGGTAGCCGTTCTGGTCGTAGCCGTAGCCGGCCGCGCCCATGCCGTAGGCGGCGGCCTGCTGGGCGGCGGCGACCGGGAGGCCGTCGAGGAAGCGCTCGATGTCATCGCGCATCTCGTCGGCGCTCTGGTAGCGGTAGTCGCGGTCCTTGGCGAGCGCCTTCAGCACGATCGCGTCGATCTCGGGGCGGACCTCGGGATCGTAGACGGACGGCGGCTGCGGCTCCTCCCGGACGTGCTGGTAGGCCACCGCGACCGGCGAGTCGCCGACGAACGGCGGCCGGACGGTCAGCAGCTCGTAGAGCAGGCAGCCGGTGGAGTAGAGGTCGGAGCGGGCGTCGACCTGCTCGCCCTTGGCCTGCTCGGGGGAGAGGTACTGGGCGGTGCCGATGACGGCGGAGGTCTGCGTCATGGTCATCCCGGCGTCACCCATCGCACGGGCGATGCCGAAGTCCATGACCTTGACGTTGCCCTGCCGGGTCAGCATCACGTTGGCTGGCTTGATGTCGCGGTGCACGATGCCGGCCCGGTGCGAGTACTCCAGGGCCTGGAGGATGCCGATGGTCATCTCCAGCGAGCGCTCGGGCAGCAGCCGTCGGCCGGAGTGCAGCAGCTCCCGCAGCGTGGACCCCTCGACGTACTCCATCACGATGTACGGGATGGAGATGCCGTCGATGTAGTCCTCGCCGGTGTCGTACACGGCGACGATCGCGGGGTGGTTCAGTGACGCCGCCGACTGTGCCTCACGGCGGAAGCGGGCCTGGAACGACGGATCCCGGGCCATGTCGGCCCGGAGCGTCTTCACGGCGACGGAACGGCCGAGCCGGGTGTCATGGCCGAGGTAGACCTCGGCCATGCCGCCGCGTCCGAGGACGCCGCCGAGCTCGTACCTGCCGCCTAGGCGACGAGGCTCTTCCATAGTTCCGACCCTCTCCCTCACCCGCCGGTGAGGTTGTGACGTAGGTGTCCCCGCACGCTCTGGGTGACGCCGCGCGGACCGCGACCGGTTCTCCGGCCGGGCCGTGCGGTGCCTCGCGGGCGGCAACGGGCACACCCGCTGCTGGCGGATACGCTACCGGTCGCACCGCACCGGACCGGAGTCAGCCGTCGGCCGATACCAGACCGGTATCCGGACGGGGGTGTCGATCGTGACCTTCCCCTCATCCCGCGACCGGTTCGCTACTTGCCGAGTGCGGCCTGCATCACCGCCTTGGCGATCGGGGCCGCGAGCCGGCCGCCGCTGATGCCGTCGCGGTTCTGGGAGCCGTCCTCCACGACCACCGCGACCGCGACCGAGCGGCCGTCCGAGGCCTTGGCCCAGGACGTGAACCAGGCGAAGGGCAGTCCGGCGTTGTCCTCGCCGTGCTGCGCGGTGCCGGTCTTGCCACCGACCTGGAGGCCGGGGATCTTGGCGTTGGTGCCGGTGCCGTTGTCGACCACCGAGACCATCAGGTCCTGCATCTTCTGCGCGGTGGCGGGGCTCATGGCCTGGGAGAACTGCTTCTCGGTGTGCTTGGAGATGGTGGTCAGCGAGGCCGAGCGCTCCTGGTCGACCAGGTACGGCTGCATCAGGCTGCCGTTGTTGGCGATCGCGGCGGAGATCATGGCCATCTGGAGCGGGGTGGCGCGGGTGTCGTGCTGGCCGATCGAGTCCTGGGCGGTGCCGTCCAGGCTGGCGCTGTCCGGGAAGATGCTCTTCTCGGAGCGGACCGGGGTGTCGATCGTGCTGTTGAAGCCGAACTTCTCGGCCTGCGCCCGCATCTTCTCCTTGCCCAGGTCGGCGCCCATCTTGGCGAAGACCGTGTTGCAGGACTGGTCCATGCCGGACTTCACCGTGGCGTTCTCGCAGCGCTCGTTGGGGCTCTCGTTCTTCAGCACGGTGTCGGTGTTCGGCAGCTTGTACGGCTCCGGGGTCGACGTGGCGTCGTCGATGTTCTGGTAGAGGCCGTTCTCGAACGCCGCGGTCGCGGTGACCAGCTTGAAGGTCGAGCCGGGCGGATAGGTCTCCTTCAGCGCCCGGTTGAGCATCGGCTTGTTCGGGTCCGCGTTGAGGTCCGTCCAGGCCTTGGAGTCGGTGGAGTCGCTGCCGGAGAAGGTGCCCGGGTCGTAGGACGGGGTGGAGACGAGGGCCAGGATCGCGCCGGTCTTCGGGTCGATCGCGACCGCCGCACCCTTCTTGCCGCCCAGGCCGTCGTAGGCGGCCTTCTGGACCTTGGCGTCGATGGTCGTGACGACGTCGCCGCCGCGCTTCTGCTCGCCGGTCAGCATGTCCAGGGTGTTGCGGAAGAACAGCCGGTCGTCGGTGCCGGAGAGGACGCCCTCCTCCAGGTTCTCCAGCTGGCTGGAGCCGAAGACCTGGGAGGAGTAGCCGGTCACCGGGGCGTACATCGGGCCGTCGGTCCAGGAGCGCTTGTACTTGTAGCGCAGGCCGTTGACGAAGTCGGACTTGGTCACCGGCTGGCCGCTGACGATGATGTTGCCGCGCGGGTGGGCGTACCGGTCGTACAGCTGGCGCTTGTTGTTCTTGTTGCTCGCCCAGGAGTCGGCCTGGACGCCCTGCACCCAGTTGGTGCGGACCATCAGGGCCAGGATCAGGACGAGGCAGAAGATCGAGACCCGGCGGATCGGCTTGTTCATCGGGCGGGTCCTCCCTGGCCCTCGGTGGCCGGGGCGGGTTCGACCCCGGGTCGGCGGGCGCTGTCGCTGATCTTCAGCAGGATCGCGACCAGCGCCCAGTTCGCGACCACGGACGAACCGCCCTGGGCGAGGAACGGCATGGTCATACCGGTGAGCGGGATCAGCCCGGTCACACCGCCGGCGACGACGAACACCTGCAGGGCCATCGCCGAGGAGAGCCCGACGGCGAACAGCTTGCCGAAGGGGTCGCGGGCGGCGAGCGCGGTGCGCAGGCCCCGCTGGACCAGCAGGGCGTACAGCAGGAAGATCGCCATCATGCCGGTCAGCCCGAGTTCCTCGCCGAAGGAGCCCAGGATGAAGTCGCTCTTGGCGGCGAAGTTGATCAGCCAGGAACGGCCCTGGCCGAGGCCGGAGCCGGTGACCCCGCCGGAGCCGAGCGCCATCAGCGACTGGCCGATCTGCTCGGTGGCCCCCGGCGGCGGCTTCGGGTCGAAGGCCGCCATCGGGTCGAGCCAGGCGTTGATGCGGACCTTCACGTGGGCGGCGGTCGAGGCGACCGCGACCGCTCCGCCGACCGACATCAGCAGGCCGAACAGGATCCAGCTGGTCCGCTCGGTGGCGACGTAGAGCATCACCACGAACAGGCCGAAGAACAGGAAGGACGTGCCGAGGTCGTTCTCGAAGATCAGGATCAGCAGGCTGAGCAGCCAGATCACCACGATCGGGCCGAGGTCGCGGCCGCGCGGCAGGTACAGGCCCATGAAGCGGCGGCTGGCCAGGGCCAGGGCGTCCCGCTTGACCATCAGGTAGCCGGAGAAGAACACCGTCAGGACGATCTTGGCGAACTCGCCGGGCTGGATGGAGAAGCTGCCCATCCGGATCCAGATCTTGGCGCCGAAGTCCTCCGCGCGGGCCGGGAAGAAGGCCGGTGCGGCGAGCAGCACCAGGGCCACCACCATCGAGATGTAGGTGTAGCGCTGGAGCACCCGGTGGTCCTTCAGGAGGACCATCACGCCGATGAAGCCGGCGATGCCCAGGCCCGACCACATCAGCTGGTTCTGGGCCGCCGGGAAGTTGCCGCTGAGCAGCTTGCCCGCCTTGTCCAGGCGCCAGATCATCACCACCCCGAGCCCGTTCAGCAGGGTGGCGATCGGCAGCATCAGCGGGTCCGCGTACGGCGCGAAGCGGCGCACCAGCAGGTGCGCGACCACCGCCAGGGCGCCCATGCCGAGGCCGTAGCCGAGCATGCCAGCGGGCAGCTTGCCGTCCATCGCGAGGCCGACGTTGGCGTAGGCGAGGACCGGCAGCAGGACCGCGAAGATCAGCAGGACCAGCTCGGTGTTGCGCCGGTTCGGCGCCTCCTGCAAGGAGATGGTGGTGTTGCCCCGGGGGACGGCGCGTCCGGCCGCGGCCCGGCGCCGGCCGGCCCGGCCGGTGTCTTCACTCAGTGGGTAGCTGCTCACGTGGTGACCGCTCCCTGACGGCCGGCAAGCCCGCGCGGGGCGGTCCTATGTCGGATCACGGACGTCACGGCTTCGGGCAGGCGTTGGCCCGGCTGAGTTCGTCTTCGGTCAACTGGTTCTCGCCGCCCTGGGCGCCGGCCGCCGGCGCGGTGGCGTTCGGGGTCGGGGCGGTGCCCGGGGCGCTCGGGGCCGGTGTGGTCGAGGGCCCGGTGCTCGGGGAGGTGGCGGCCGGGCCGCGGTTCTTCTCGCTCGGGGTGGGTGTGGCGGCCAGGAACGCGGCGTGGGTGGCCTGGGTCGCCTGGGCGCCCTGGGCCGCGGCCGTCGTCGCCTTGGCGGCCTTCTGGCACAGCTGGACCCAGCCGTCGAGCTCCTGGACGGTCGTGTTGGCGTCCGGCAGGCTGTTGACCGAGATGGTCTTGCTCACGTGGGCGCGCTGGTCCGCCGGCAGCCACTTGAGCGGGATGTTGCTGTACGAGTCGTGCACCGAGGACAGGCTCAGGCCGGCCAGGTTCTGGTTGATGCCCTGGTAGACCGCGACGTGGTCGCCGTCCTCGCCGATGTAGTACTGGTCCTGGGTCCACTGGTAGCCGAAGTAGCCGGCGCCGCCGAGCAGGCCGAGCGTGACCAGGACGGCCACCGAGACGGTCAGGCCCTTGCGCTTGCGCTTGCGGGGCGGCTGCTCGTCGAACTCCTCGGTGCCGTAGACCGAGGGCTCCGCGGCGCCGTAGCCGTACGCGCCGCCCTCGTAGCCCTCGGCGGGGCCGAAGCCGTCCTGCGCGGCGCCGTAGCCCTCGGCCGGGCCGAAGGCGCCCTGCGGACCGCGGCCGAGCCCGGCGGCGCGGCCGGCCGGGGTGTCGGCGATCGAACGGTCGGCGGCGGCCGAGGACGGCGGGGCGTCGGCGACCGCGCCGACCACCACGGGGACGTCGTTGAACTGGCCGCTCATGGTGTCCGTGACGCCGACGTCGATGACGTCCGCCACGATGCAGGTGATGTTGTCCGGACCGCCGCCGCGCAGTGCGAGCTGGATCAGCTCCTGCACGGTCTGCTCGGGCGCGTAGAAGCTGCCGAGGGTGTCCTGGAGGGTCTGGTGGCTGACCGGGCCGGAGAGGCCGTCGGAGCAGATCAGGTAGCGGTCGCCGGCCCGGACCTCGCGGATCGACAGGTCGGGCTCGACCTGGCCGCGGCCGTCCAGCGCCCGCATCAGCAGCGAGCGCTGCGGGTGGGTCTCGGCCTCCTCGGGCGTGATCCGGCCCTCGTCGACCAGGCGCTGCACCCAGGTGTGGTCCTGGGTGATCTGCACCAGCGAGCCGTCGCGCAGCAGGTAGGCGCGGGAGTCGCCGACGTGGACCATGCCCATCCGCTGGCCCGTCCAGAGCATGGCGGTCAGCGTGCAGCCCATGCCCTCCAGCTGCGGGTCCTCCTCGACCATCTGCCGGAGCCGGTCGTTGGCGCCCTGGACGGCGTCACCCAGCAGGGTCAGCAGGTCGGCGCCCGGCACGTCCTCGTCCAGTCGGACGATCGAGCCGAGCACCTCGGAGGAGGCGACCTCGCCGGCCGCCGCGCCGCCCATGCCGTCGGCCACGGCCAGCAGCCGCGGCCCGGCGTAGCCGGAGTCCTCGTTCCCCTCCCGGATCAGTCCCTTGTGGGAGCCGGCGGCGAAGCGCAGCACCAGGGTCATGCGACCTGTGCCCCCCTCTGGGTCATGGACGGGATGCTGTCCCTCATGCGCTACTACTTCCGCAGTTCGATGACGGTCCTGCCGATACGGATCGGCATGCCCGGCTGGAGCGGGGTGGGCGCGGTCAGGCGCTGCCGGTCCAGATAGGTGCCGTTGGTGGAGCCTAGATCCTCGACCGTCCACTGCCCAGTCTGATCCGGATAGATCCTGGCATGCCGGGAGGACGCGTAGTCGTCGTCCAGCACGATGGTGGAGTCGTGCGCGCGGCCGAGCGTGATGGTCTGGCCCTGGAGCGCCACGGTGGTGCCGGCCAGCGAGCCCTGCACCACGACCAGCTGGGTCGGGCCGCCTCGGCGGCGTCCGCTGCCGGGCTGGGTCTGGCCCGCCGCGGTGGCGGCGGCCGGGGAGGGCGTGGGGCGACCGGCGGCCGGGGCGGGCGCGGCACCGCCCGCCGTGGCGGAGGCGCCGCGACGGGAGGAGCGCGGGTTCACCTTGGTGCCGAAGAGGTCGCTGCGGATCACCTGGATCGCGACGATGACGAACAGCCACAGCACGGCCAGGAAGCCCAGCCGCATGACCGTGAGGGTCAGTTCGGACATGACCGTCCCGCCAGTCGGTGAGCGAGGCGCGCGAACAATTCGGACACTACCCTTCGACCTGCCGGTAGACGATGGTGGTGGAGCCCACGACGATTCGGGAGCCGTCGCGGAGCGTAGCGCGCTGGGTGTGCTGTCCGTCCACCACGATGCCGTTGGTGGACCCCAGGTCGAGCACCATCGAAGGGGTGCCGGGCCGGATCTCGGCGTGCTTGCGGGAGACCCCGGGGTCGTCGATCCGCACGTCCGCCTCGGTGGAGCGGCCGAGCACGCAGCCCGAACCGGAGATCTGGTGGCGCGCGCCGTTCACCTCGATCCAGCGGCGGACCGAGGCGCCGCCGTGGCCGGCGCCGGGGAAGTTGCGGACGTTGCCGGCGGCGGGCGCCGGTGCGGGCGGGCCCGAGGGCATCGCGGGGGGCGCGGCCGGCGGCGGGGGCGCGCCGTACTGGCCGGCGCCGGGCTGCTGCCACGGAGCGCCGGGGGCCGGGGCGGCCGGCGGACGGTCGTAGCCGGGCTGCGGCGGGGCGTACTGCTGGGGCTCCTCGGCGGCGAGGGTGCGGCTGCGCACCCGGTACAGGCCGGTGTCCAGGTCGTCGGCCTTCTCCAGGTTCACCTGGAGCGGGCCCATGAAGGTGTAGCGCTGGGCCTCGGCGTACTCGCGGACCATGCCGGCCAGCTCGGTGCCGAGCTGCCCGGAGTAGGGGCTGAGCCGCTCGTGGTCGTGCGGGCTGAGCTCGACGATGAAGTCGTTCGGCACGACGGTGCGGTCGCGGTTCCAGATGCTCGCGTTGTTGTCGCACTCGCGCTGCAGCGCGCCGGCGATCTCCACGGGCTGGACCTCGGACTTGAACACCTTGGCGAAGGTGCCGTTGACGAGACCCTCGAGTCGCTGCTCGAACTTCTTCAGCACTCCCATGGGGCACCCCCTTCCAGGGTTCGTTCGCCTGCCTGCCGACCGGATCCCGCCGGGGGACCGGACACGCCTACTTGCGGTACTTCCGTACTGATCGTATCCACGCCGGGCCCTTCCGTACGGTTCCCGGACCGTGTGGTGGCCGGGGGTGGGCTCGGACACACAGGGTGACGCATGTCGGGTACGGCACGCCAGGTGTGCCCGTCGGAGCGGCCGCCCGTTCCTTCGCGCACGCGTTCGGTCGGGCACCCGTTCGGATGCGGTCGGTCTCTCCGGGAAACGGATTCGGAGCTGCCCCCCGGGCCGTGCTAATGTTTTCCACGTCGGAAGGGCCGCCCGGAAGGGAGGCCGCTCCAAGGAAACGCGAAGGCCTCATGGTACCGAGCGGTTCGGAGGATCGGTCGGCAACGAGGACAACACCCATGCGCGGGTGGCGGAATAGGCAGACGCGCTGGATTCAGGTTCCAGTGCCCGAAAGGGCGTGGGGGTTCAACTCCCCCCTCGCGCACAGCGAAGCCCCGCAGATCTACGGATCTGCGGGGCTTTTTTGTTGCCCTTTGCCCCGTCGTGGCCCCGCTGTTCCCCGGTCGGTCCGCCGGCTCCGCCGTTCCCCGGTCGGTCCGCAGGCTCCGCTGTTCCTGGTCGGTCCGCCGGCTTCGCCGGGGGCGGGTGCGGCGGGCGGAGGTCAGGAGCGGGTGGCGGGCAGCTCGGCGCGGACCTCGAAGCCGCCGTCCTGGGTGGGACCGGCGGTGAGGGTGCCGCCCAGCAGCTGGGCGCGCTCGCGCAGGCCGACCAGGCCGTGGCCGCCGCCCGGGAGGGTCTCCGCCGGGTGGACCGGAGGGGCCTCGTTGCGCACCTCGACCCGCAGCCGCCGGCCCTTCGCCCGGACCCTCACGTGCACCGCCGCCTCCGGCGCGTACTTGGTGATGTTGGTGAGCGCCTCCTGCACCGTCCGGTAGGCGGCCCGCTCCACCGCCTCCGGCCACGGGCGGTCACCGGGGTTCAGCTCGGCGTCGGCGGCCAGGCCGCTCGCCTCGATCAGCCGGGGCAGGTCGGCCAGCCGGGGCTGCGGGGCGAGCGGGGCGTCCGGCAGCCCGCCGCCGGTGCCGCGCAGCACCCCGACCATCTGGCGCAGCTCGTCCAGGGTCCGGACGGACAGCTCGCGGATGGTGCGGGCGGTGGTCGCGGCGGCCGGGTCGGCGGTGCTGACCTGGAGCGCCCCGGCCTGGATGCTGATCAGGCTGACCTGGTGCGAGACCACGTCGTGCATCTCCCGGGCCAGTCGGCCGCGCTCGGTGATCAGCACCCGCTCGGCGAGCAGCCGGCCCTCCCGCTCCTGGCCGCGGGTCAGCTCGTCGAGGCGGGCGGCCAGCTCCCGCCGGGTGCGGGCCAGCAGACCGGTGGCGGCCGGCCCGGCGGCCAGCATCACGGCCTGGATGGCGTCCAGCGCGGTGGCCCGGCTCAGGTCGACGACGTTGTCGGGCAGCGGCCAGTGGAAGAACTCGACCAGGGTGAAGAGGACGCCGCAGGGGACCACGATCCGGGGTCTGGGGCGTTCGGCGGCCACCGTGTAGACGGCGGTGATCGGGGCCAGCCAGATCGCGTCCACCCAGCTGCCGGGCATGGTGAGCAGCAGCACCGTGACCGGGAAGCGGCGGCGCCAGAACAGCGCGACGGCGGCCAGCGAGGAGAGCGACACCTGCCACCAGGCGGCGTCCCTGGCCACCAGGGCCGCGTCCAGCAGGGAGTACAGGACGGGCAGCAGCAGCATCAGCCAGGGGGCGGTGCACCAGGCCGGCAGCCGTCGGGACGGCAGCTGGTCCGCGGTGGTCATGCCCCGTCGCCGGGCTTGGGCCGCACCAGGCCGGCCCGGTGGGCGAGGACGGCGGCCTGCACCCGGTTGGCGGCGCCGAGCTTGCCGAGGATCGCGCTGATGTGGTCCTTGACGGTGCCGGTGCCGAGGAAGAGGCGGTCGGCGATCTCGGCGTTGGACAGCCCCTCGCCGAGCAGCGCGAGCACGTCGAGCTCCCGGCCGGTGAGGGTGCGGGCGAGCGCGGTGGCCTCGGCGTCCGGGCCCCCGCCGTCCACGTAGCCGCCGATCACGGTGCGGGTGACGGTCGGGGACAGTATGTTGCCGCCGGCCGCGAGCACCCGGACGGCGTGCACCAGCTGCTCGGGGGCGGTGTCCTTGAGCAGGAAGCCGGTGGCGCCGGCCCGCAGCGCGGTGCCGATGTACTCGTCGGTGTCGAAGGTGGTGAGCATCGCCACGGCGGGCGGGTCGGGCAGGGCGCGCAGGCGGCGCAGCACCGAGATGCCGTCGAGGTCGGGCATCCGGATGTCGAGCAGCACCACGTGCGGGCGCAGCCGCCGGACGTGGTCCTCGGCCTGTCCGCCGGAGCAGTCGCCGACCACCTCCAGGTCGGGGGCGGAGCCGACGATCAGGCCGAGGCCGGAACGGACCAGGATCTCGTCGTCGACGATCAGCACGCGGGTCGTGGTGATGGTGCCTCCTCGGTTGGGGCGGCCGGGTGGGGGCGGTCCGCGTGGGTCGTTTCGAGGGTAGGGGTAGCCGGGGCGGGGTGCCGAACGGTCGGCGGGCGGTCACCCCCGCCGTTCGGCGGGGGTGGGAATCCGCTACCCGGTTCACGCAATTCTCAGGCTTCGTGCGGAACCATGGAGTTGGCTGACCCTCTCCGGCCTGCGCCGCTCACCCCGGCAGTCGGTCGGGCGGGGCCCGCCGGTCAGTCCGTCGGGCCCGTGCGGGCGCCCGGCGCCGGGCCGTTCGCGGATGCGCCCCACCATCTGATCGTTTGGAATTGAGCTGTGTCGTCCACTGTGAAGTCGGAGCCGTCCGCCACGTCCCCCGGGCCCCGGCCCGTCGGCGCGCTCGGCCGCTGGCGCCCGAGGGCCGCCGTGGCCTCCGTCTGGTACCTGCGGCTGATCGCGCTGCTGAACGTGGCGACGGTCCTGCTGGTGCCCTTCCGGGACCAGGTCAGCGAGCACAACGAGGGTGAGTACTTCACCCCGTACCTGATGACCTCGGGCCTGGCCAGTGCGGTGCTGTCGATCTTCCTCGCCGTCGCGATGCGCCGGCGCAAGCGGGCCGCGTGGATCTTCAACGCGGCGCTCGGCAGCCTGTTCGCGCTGCTCTACCTGGCCCTCATGCTGCTGCCGGACGAGCGTTTCTACAAGCACCCGCTCAACTACTTCTCCACCGTCCTGACCTGCCTGTTCGTCCTGGCGCTGCTGATCGGGCGCAAGGAGTTCACCTCCAAGGGCGACAGCTCCAACCCGAAGACCGCGGCCGCCACCTTCGTCGGCGGCCTGCTGTTCGGCGGCGGGGTCGGCGCGCTGCTGGTCTGGGCGACCAACGAACTCTCCGGCGCCGGCTTCTGGGACCTCTTCCGGTACTCGGTCGGCCGGATGATCACCATCACCCCGTCCGAGCACCTGCGCTCCGTGATCGCCGCGCCGACCTGGGTGAACGCCGCGATCAACGCGATGGGCGCGGTGCTCTTCCTGCTCGTGCTGTACGTGGCCTTCCGCAGCCCGCGGGGCAAGGAACTGCTCACCCCGGAGGACGAGGCCAAGCTGCGCGGCCTGCTGGACAAGCAGGGCGAGCGGGACTCGCTCGGCTACTTCGCGCTGCGCCGCGACAAGGCGGTGGTCTTCTCCCCCAGCGGCAAGTCGGCCGTCACCTACCGGGTGATCGGCGGCGTCTCGCTCGCCTCGGGCGACCCGATCGGCGACCCGGAGGCCTGGCCGGGGGCGATCGACGCCTGGCTGTCCGAGGCCCGCGAGCACGCCTGGGCGCCCGCCGTGATGGGGGCCTCCGAGGAGGCCGGGGTGATCTACGCCCGGCACGGGCTGGACGCGCTGGAGCTGGGCGACGAGGCCATCGTCGAACTGGACGAGTTCTCGCTCGACGGCCGCGCCATGCGGGTCGTCCGGCAGGCGTACAACCGGGTCAAGCGGGCCGGGTACACGGTGCGGATCCGCCGCCACGAGGACATCTCGGAGGAGGAGATGGCCGAACTGGTGGCCAAGGCCGACGAGTGGCGCGACGGGGCGACCGAGCGCGGCTTCTCCATGGCGCTCGGCCGGCTCGGCGACCCCGGCGACGGCCGCTGCGTGATGCTGGAGTGCAGCGACGGCGAGGGCGAGCTCAAGGCACTGCTCAGCTTCGTCCCGTGGGGCCCCGACGGGCTCTCGCTGGACCTCATGCGCCGGGCCCGGGACACCGAGAACGGCCTGATGGAGTTCATGGTCATCGAACTGCTGCAGCGCGCCGACGAGGTCGGACTGAAGCGGGTCTCGTTGAACTTCGCGATGTTCCGCTCCGTTTTCGAGCGCGGTTCGCGGCTGGGCGCCGGTCCGGTACTGCGGCTGTGGCGTTCCGTCCTGGGATTCTTCTCGCGCTGGTGGCAGATCGAGTCGCTGTACCGGGCGAACGCCAAGTACCGGCCGATCTGGGAACCGCGCTACCTGCTGTTCGAGAAGAGCAGCGAGATCCCGCGGATCGGCATCGCGAGCGCGCGCGCCGAGGGATTCATCGTCGCGCCCAGCCTGCCCGCCCTGTTCCGACGCCGGCACGCCCGGGCCGCCGTCGCGGTGCCCCGGGTGCCGGTGACGGCCCGGGACGGGAAGGGGTAGCCCTCCGTCGGGGGGCGGAGGGGGCCGACCGGCCGGATGGGGGTCCGGTGGGGGGCCCGCCCTCCCCCCTGAGGATGACCCATATCCGCATCCGTGCCGATGTGGCTTTGTTAAGAGGCTTCTAATGTTGGAGTAGACGAGAGTTCGGGGATTCGGAGAAACGGTTGTGATTCACAGGACCCACGCGGGGGGCGTGCGAAAGGGGCCGCTGGCGCTAGCCGGAAAGGCCGCTGTCGCCGAGTGGGGGACGTTGTTCGTGACGGTGCGGAACGCGGTCGTGCGGAAGAAGTTCGCCGCAGTTCCACTGGCCTCGCTGGCGACGTTTCTGATCCTGCTGTTCAGCATCGTCCAGCACCTGCCGGGCGGAGAGCGTTTCGTCAACCACATCGGGGTGGTGCGGGCGGCCCTGCCGCTGGAGGTCTCGCTGCTGCGGACCCCGCTGTCGCTGTACGTTCCGGCGCTGGACCTTCCGGTCTGGGGGGCGCTGGCCCAGGTGTTCGTGGTCTTCGCGATCGCCGAGATCGTCCTCGGCCGGCGGATGACCCTGGTCGTCGCCTACGCCTGCACCCTGGCGGGCACGCTGTTCGCCCGGGTGGGCGTGGCCATCGGGCCGGGGCACCTGTTCGGCTTCCCGAAGTGGGTCGCCTACGTGCGGGACACCGGGCCGTCGGCCGCGGTGGTGGCGCTGGCGATCTGCATCGCGTTCCGGTGCCGGGCCTGGTTCACGGCCGGCCTGGTGGTCGTCCTGATGGTCGGCGAAGCGGTCGTCCTGCCGAACCTGGCAGGACTGGAGCACGTGGTCGCGGTGCTCACCGCGCTGCTCATCGCGGTCTCGGTGGAGGTCTTCGGAGACTTCTGGCCGCGGGTACTGGCCGGGGTCGGCGCCGCCACCTCGGTGGCCGCGGCCGCCTCGCGGGAGGTCGCGGTGGAGGCACGGCGGCGCGGGTCGGCGGGGGCGGTCATTCCGTGATTCGCGCCGCTCGCCTCCGGGGCGCTTCTCGTCCGGTGCCGACGGTCGGCGCTCCCTCGCTCCTACGTCGCTCCCTCGCTTCTCCCTTTCGGCACCGGCGCGCCCCTTCGGCTCGGGGCGGGTACTTGCCCGCTCGGGCCCGCACGGCGGGGTGCGGGCTGCCGGGGTGGCCAGTGGTCGGTGCGGGGCTTGCCTGTTCGGGGCCCGGGGGTGGTCACTCTTCGTTGGCCCGGGGGTCACTGGTGGGGGAGGGGGAGCTCGAACCAGACGACCTTGCCGACCGCCTTGCGGGCGGTGCCCCAGCGTTCGGCGAGCTTGGTGACCAGGGTCAGGCCGCGGCCGGTCTCGCCGAGCTGTTCGGCGGGCTCCAGCGAGGGCAGGTTGTGGTTGTCGTCGCTGACCTCGACCAGCAGCTTGTCCACCCGGATCAGCTGGAGCCGGACCCGGTCCCGGGCGACCCGGACGGCGTTCGTCACCAGCTCGCTGACCAGCAGCTCGGTGGTGTCGCTGAGCGCCTCCAGGTGCCAGCCGGCCAGCTTCTCGCGGACCAGTGAGCGGGCCCGGCGGACCTCGCGGTGGTCGACGGTGAGGTCCCAGGTCGCCACGTCGGACGGGGCGACCCCGTCGAAGCGGGCCACCAGCAGGGCGACGTCGTCCTTGCGGTCGTCCGTGTGCAGCCGCCGCAGCACCTCGTCGCAGGCCTGCTCGGGGCTCTGCTGCGGGTCGATCAGGTTCCCGCAGAGCGCGGCCAGGCCCGCTCCTATGTCCCCGCCCCGGACCTCGACCAGGCCGTCGGTGCACAGCACCAGCATCGAGCCGTCCGAGACGTCGATGGTCTTGGCGACGAACGGCACCCCGCCGACGCCGATCGGTGCGCCGGCCGGGATCTCCAGCAGTTCGCCGGTGCCGTCCGGGTGGACCAGGACGGGCGGGACGTGGCCGGCGCTGGCCAGCTCGCAGGTCCGGTTGATCGGGTCGTAGACCGCGTACAGGCAGGTCGCCAGATGGTCGTCGCCGAGTTTCTGGGCCAGGTTGTCCAGGTGGCGCAGCAGCTGGCCGGGCGGGAGGTCCAGGGCGGCGAGGGTCTGCATGGCGGTGCGGAAGCGGCCCATCGCGGCCGCCGAGTGCAGGCCGTGCCCCATCACGTCGCCGACCACCAGGGCGACCCGGCTGCCGGGCAGCTGGATCGCGTCGAACCAGTCGCCGCCGACCTGGGCCTTGGGGTCGCCCGGCAGGTAGCGGTGGGCGATCTGCACCCCGGGGATCTGCGGCGGCCGGGTCGGGATCATCGAGCGCTGCAGGGTGGTGGCGACCCGGGCCTCGGCGCGGTGCAGCCGGGCGTTGTCCAGTGACAGCGCGGCGCGGACGGCCAGCTCCTTGAGGGTGGCGGCGTCGCTCTCGTCGAAGGGGGCGCGGTCGGGCAGCCGCAGCAGCTTGAGGATGCCCAGTACGGTGCCCCGGGCGGAGAGCGGGACGACCAGCATCGAGCGGCCGGAGACCACCGGGGCGAGCCGGGCACCGCCGAGCGCGATCGCGTAGTCGACCGCGACGTCCGCGCTGACCACCGGGACCAGCACCGGCTGGTTCAGCTGGAGGGCCATCCCGGGCGGGGTGCGGCGGGGCATGCTGACCAGCGCGCCCTCGGCGAGCACGTGGTCCCAGGCGCCGCCGGTCTCGTTGAAGACCAGGGCGACCCGGCGCAGCATGGTGTCGTCGTCGGGGCGGGCGGCCGGCAGCTCGGAGTCCGAGATCAGCCCGTCCACCAGGTCGACGCAGGCGAAGTCGGCGACCCGGGGGACCAGGACCTGGCACAGCTCGTGGGCGGTGAAGCCGAGGTCCAGGGTGGTGCCGACCTTGCCGCCGACCTCGTTCAGCAGGGCCAGTTGCTCGCCGGCCTGCCCGTTGGTGAGGAACGGGCCGAGCCGCCCGCCCGGCGGGGCCTCGGCGCTCGCCGGGGCGGGCACGGGCACGGCGACGGGCGGGGCCTGGTCGGCGCGGCGCGGCGGGTGGCCGTTGGCGGACGACTCGACGGCGGCGCGGTCGATGGCGGCTCCTCCTCCGGTGGGTGGGGCTGTCTCCCGGCCGGAGGCCGGGGGCGGGACGGACGGGCCGCCGCCCGCCGCGGCGCCGTTGACGGCGGCGGGCACGGCGACGGGCGGGGCGGCCTGGTCGGCGGCCTCGCGCTGGGCCGGGAGCGGGGCGGCCGGACGGCGGCCGGGCGCGGTCTGCTCGGGCTGCGGCGGCGGGCCGACCCGGGCGGCGCGCTGCTGCGGCGTCGGGTAGCGGCGGCCGAGACCGGCGGCCGCGTGCGCCGTCCCCGGTTGGGCGTCGGCGGGCAGCACCGGCAGCACCGTGACGGCGTCCAGCCGCAGCGCGGGCAGTCCGCCGGCTTCGAGGGCGGTCAGCAGCGGTGCGCGCAGGGAGGCGGGCAGCAGCCGGGCCAGTGGTTCGGGCACCGGGCCGGCCGCCGGGGCGAGCGTGGCGGTGATGCCGTGGAAGCCGCCCCGGGCGCCCGGGGCGGCGGCGAACGGGAGCATCCGCTCGCCGAGCGCGAGCCGGGGGCCGGTGGTGCGCAGCGGCCGGGCGTCGGCGGCCAGGGCGAGCAGCCCGCCGGACGGGCCGGGCAGCTGGTAGGCCCACCAGAGCACGTCGCGCTGGTGCTCCTCGCGGTCGGTGACGGTCAGCCGGCCTGCCCAGGGGCGGCCCGCGGCGGTCAGCTCGGCGAGGGTGTCGAAGGTGTCGCAGGCGCGGCGGACGGAGCACCGGCCGAGCACCCGTGACTCCACGGCGGGCAGCAGGCCGGAGGCCGGGCGGTCGTGGGCGACCTCGGCGCGGTGGCCGAACAGCTCCTCGGCGGCCCGGCCCCACTGCGCGATCCGGCCGGACCGGTCGACCAGGACGAGGGCGAGCCGGACCAGGGCGGCCACGCCCGTCGGGTGGTCGCCCGGTGCGGTCCTGTCGACCGCCGGACGCGGTGTGGAGTTGGACTCGGCCACCATGGGTTCGGTCTGCTCCCGCCTGGCCGCCACGCCTGGAGGCGGCCGTCTCTCCGGAGGAAGGCACGCTGTGTGGATACCAGCGAAGCACGGACCGGGCCGGGCTTGATACCGAAACGGGGAGATTCCTCAGTATCGGTTGCGTGTCACGCGCCGCGCGCCGGTTCGTACCCCCGGTTCACCCGGACGGGGCTTTCGCGCACGGCGGTAGGGTGGCAGGCCGGGCCGCCCGCACGGCGGCCCCCGCAGGACGCAGCCGGCCGGACGAGACAGAGGCGAGAAGTGAGCGCGCAGAGCCCCGCCCGCTGGACGGACCCGGAGCAGCAGGAGCTGGAGGAGCGGGTCGCCGCCGCCGAGCTCGCCTGGCTCACCATGGACGTGGACGTGCAGACGCTGCGGGTCGAGATCGACAACTTCGCCCTGATCCACCATCAGCTGCTCGGCCCGCTCTACGCCCGGCTGGACGAGCTGGACGCACTGGTCGCCGAGGCGGTCGCCGCCCGCACCGGTCGGCCCGAGGACCTGCGCCGGGCCGCCGAGGCCCGCCGGCAGGTCGAGGAACTGCCGGACCTGGACGCGCTGTTCGACTCGGTGCGGGAGCAGTCCGGGCAGGCGGAGGACGGCACCCCGCCGCCGCCCGCCGCGCCGACCCGGGTCCGCCCGGGCAAGGACGCCCAGCGGATCTACCGCGAGCTGGTCCGCCGCGCCCACCCCGACCTCACCACCGAACCCGCCGAGCAGCAGCGCCGGGCCGCCTTCCTGGCCCGGGTCAACGAGGCCTACGCGTACGGGGACGCCGCCGCGCTGGAGGGCCTGGCCGCCGAGTGGTCCACCGCGCCCGAGGCCGCGCCCGCCGTCGACGCCCCCGACCGGGCGGACTGGCTGCGCCGCCGGCTGGAGTGGCTGACCGCCAGGATCGCCGCGACCGCCACCGAGCAGGTCCGGCTGGAACAGACCCCGATGGGCGAACTGCTCGCCCTCGCCCCGCAGGACCCGGACCGGCTGCTGGAGCAGCTCGCCGAGGAACTGCTCGCCAAGGCCGCCGAGCGGCAGGCCGAGCTGGAACGGCTGCTCGGCGGCCGCGACCCGGCGCCGGTGGGCGACAATGACACCGACCCTTCCTACTCCCAGGAGAGCCACACGATGTTCGCGCAGATCCCCTCCACCGACGCCGCCGCCGTGCCCGCCGACGCCGCCCTGCTGGACGTGCGCGAGCAGGACGAGTGGGACGCCGGGCACGTGGACGGCGCGCTGCACATCCCGCTGGGCGAGGTCATCGCCCGGCTCGGCGAGCTGCCCGACGACAAGCTGTACGTGCTCTGCCGGGTCGGCGGCCGCTCCGCGCAGGTCGTCCAGTACCTGGTGCAGCAGGGCCGGGACGCGGTGAACGTGGACGGCGGGATGTACGCCTGGGAGGGCGCGGGCCGTCCGATGGTGAGCAGCACCGGCCAGGAGGCCTTCGTCCTCTAGGACTACTGCTCCCCGGGGCCTGCTGGAGCGTCTTCCGGTAGGGCAGGATGGGCGCGCGCGAGCGCGCCGGTACCGGGCCGGGTGCCGCCCGCCGACCGGGCTGGGGAGGCCATGACGGACACGACGGACCGGTCGGACCCCCGGCGGGCCTGGTCGAGACCCGCCCGGGTCGTCCTCGGCCTCGCCGGGTCGGCGCTGGTCGCCGGCACCGGGCTGTTCCTCGCCGCGGTGTTCCTGCACGTCGCGCCCGCCAACTCGCTGTCCCGGCAGTACCGGGACGAGGTCGACGGCGTCGTGTACCCGGAGTTCGAGCAGAACTGGAAGCTGTTCGCGCCCAACCCGCTGCAGCAGAACGTCAGCCTGGACGCCCGGGTGCGGACCGTCGCGCCCGACGGCCGGACCACCACCCGCGACTGGATCGGGCTGACCGCGCGGGACATCGCGGCGATCCGGGGCAACCCGGCGCCCAGCCACGTCGACCAGAACCTGCTGCGCCGCGCCTGGGACTTCTACGACGGCACCCACGACCCGCAGGACGAGACCCCGGCCGACCCGCGCGGCGGGCTCGCCGAGCAGTACCTCAAGCGGATCGCGCTCCAGCGGATCGGCCGGGACGCGCAGGGCGAGCGGGTCACGGAGATCCGGTTCCGGGTGACCACGGCCACCGTCCCGCCGCCCTCCTGGAGCGGCGAGGCCGCGCCGCCCGCCCCCAAGGTGCGGGAGCTGCCGTGGTGGCCGGTGGCGGACGGGGACTACCGGGGGCTGCTCGGATGACCGAGGTGTCGGCGCAGGCCCCGCGGGCGGACGGGCCGGTGGTGCCGGACGGCTTCCCCCGGCAGGCCGGGCCGCCGCCCGGGACCGGACCGGAGCCGGCCGGCCCGGGCCGGCCCGGGGTGGCCGAGCCGGTGCGCCGGGCCGTCCGGGCCTTCACCGGGCGGGCGCTCGGCCGGCACCAGGCCGCGGTGGTGCGGATCGGCTTCGGGCTGGTCTGGCTCGCCCACCTGCTGCGCGAGTGGCCGCACCGGCGGGTGCTGTACGGCGACCGCTCCCCCTGGTCGACGGAGCTCGCCGACCGGCTGCTGAGCGACAACGGGGCGTTCACCGTACTGCCCTGGTTCGGCGGGCGGCTCTGGTTCGAACTGGTCTACCACCTGGCGGTGCTGGCCGCCCTCGCCGTCCTGCTGGGCTGGCGGACCAGGGCGAGCACCGTGCTGTTCCTGGTCACCGTCCTGTCGCTGCAGAACCGCGACGTCTTCCTCGGCGACGGCGGCGACAACGTCGTCCACCTGATGGCGGTCTACCTGGTCTTCACCCGCTGCGCCGAGGTCTGGTCGCTCGACGCCCGCCCGGGCCGCGCCCGGACCGGGCCGAGCGGGGTGGTGCTCTGGGCCGTCCTCGGGGCCGTCCTGGCGGCCTGTCAGTACGGGGGCTTCGCGGGCGGGAGCCTGACCTGGACCGGCCGGACCTTCCCGTACGTCGGCTGGTCGCCGCTGTTCTGGGGGCTCTGGGCGGTGGCCGGGCTCTGGTGGCTGCTCGGGCGGCTGCGGCCGGACGGCGAGCCGCGGGCGGTGCTCGACGCGCTGGCGAACATGGTGCACAACTGCGCGATGCTGGTGATCGCCGTCGAGGTGGTGCTGATCTACGCCACGGCCGGCTGGTACAAGGTGCAGGGATCGCGCTGGCAGGACGGCACCGCGCTGTACTACCCGCTGCACCTGGACTACTTCACCCCCTGGCCCGGGCTGTCCGCGCTGGTCGGCTCGATGCTGCTGCCGGTCTTCCTGATCTCCTACGGCACCGTGATCGCGCAGGTGGCCTTCCCGTTCACGCTGCTGGACCGGCGGGTCAAGAACGCGCTGCTGGCCGTCATGATGCTGGAGCACGCGGGGATCGCCGTGGTGCTCGGGCTGCCGGTGTTCTCGCTCGCGATGATCGCGGCGGACGCGGTGTTCCTGCCGACCGGAGCGCTGCTGTGGGCGGCGGCGCGGCTCGGTCGCGTCCGTGGCGGTGGGTTCCGACGGAGGCCCGCCCCCTAGGATGTCGGTATGTCCTGGTTCGCCGCGCTTCGTGACACCGCGCGGACCGGACTCACCCTGGACCGGACGCTCACCGACCCCAAGCGGGCCGCGCGCGGAGCCGTCGCCGTGGCGCTGGTGCTCTTCCCGACGCTCGCGCTCGGCGGGGTCGCCCTCGCCACCTCGGCCGCGATGGGCGCGTTCATCGCCGGTTCGGCCACCTTCCAGCGCAGCTTCCGGCCGCGGGCCAGCCTCGCCGTCGCCGCCGGGGCCGGACTGGGCATCAGCACCTTCCTCGGCTACCTGGCGGCCGGGGTCACCGGGCTGTTCCCGGTGCTGCTCGCCGTGTGGGCCTTCGGCGCCGGGCTCGCCTGGGCGATCGGACCCACCGCCGGGGTGGTGGCCGCCAACACCGTCTCGGTGATGCTGATCGTCGTCCAGCTCCCGGTCAGCGCCACCGCCGCGCTCGGCCACGGACTGGTCGCCGCGCTCGGCGGCGTCGCCCAGGCCGTCGTCATCACCGTCTGGCCGATCGGCAGCTGGAGCGCCCAGCGGGACGCCCTCGCCGACACCTACGCCGAACTCGCCGACTACGCGCGCAGACTGCGGCAGGACCCGGTCGCGCACGTCGACCCGACACCCTTCATGACCGCCCGGCACGCCGCCGCGCTCACCCCCTGGCAGGACCGCCACCGGCCGCCCGAACTGCGCGGCCTGCGCGGCCTCGCCGAACGGATCCGGCCCACCCTCGCCGCCCTGGCCGACCCCAAGATCGGCGCCCCCGAGGAAGGACCGGAACGCGACCGGGCCCGGGAGGTGCTCGCCGCCGCCGCCGAGGTGATGGATTCCCTCGCCCGGGCGATCCGCACCGGCGACCCGGTCCGGCTCCCCCGCTCCGCGCCCGCGCTCACCCTGGTCCGGCCGGACGACGACGGGCCCCGGCTGCAGGGCGCCGCCCGGCGCTCCGCCCGGCGGCTCGGCGGACTGCTGCGCAAGGCCGCCGACACCCTGGACCGCGGCGACGAGGACACCATCACCACCCCCGTGGTCGGGGCCGGCGGGGCGCTGCACAAGCCGTCGATCGGCCGGATGCTGCCGGTCGCGCTGCGGGCCGTCCGGCGCCAGCTGCACCCGCGCTCGGCGATCTTCCAGCACGCCGTCCGGCTCGCCGGAGTCGTCACCGCCGCCTACCTGCTGGCCCGGCTCGCCGGGTTCCACCACGGGTACTGGGCGCCGATGACCGCCGCGATGGTGATGCGGCCCGACTTCGCCCAGACCTACAGCCGGGGCGTCGCCCGGCTCGCCGGGACCGTCGTCGGGGTCGCCGTCTCCACCCTGGTGGTGCAGCTGACCCACCCCGGGGAATGGGTGCTGGCCGCGCTGGCCGTGCTCTGCATCGGCGGCGCGTACCTCGCGTTCCGCACCGGGTACGCGCTGACGACCGTCGGAATCTCCACCTACGTGGTCTTCCTGCTCGGGCTGCAAGCGGGGAACCCGCTCGTCACCGCCTTCGAACGGGTCGGGCTCACACTGCTCGGCGGATCGGTCGCGCTCGTCACCTACGCGCTGTTCCCGACCTGGCAGACCGCCCGGCTCGGGGAACGGCTCGCCGAATGGCTGGCCGCGGCCGGACGGTACGCCGGGGCGGTCGTCGCCTGCTACGAGACACCGGCGGCGCCGCGCGGACGGGCCGTCCGGGGCGCGCTGCTGGACTCGCGGGAAGCGCGGTCCGAACTCATCCAGGCCATGCAGCGGGCCGACGCCGAACCCGGACGCCACGAGACCGGGCTGGCCGGAGTGAGCCGGCGCCAGATCGACCGGGCCCGGGCGGCGGTCGGACACCTCGGACGGGCGGCCGTGCTGCTGGAGGCCCACCTGCCCGCGGCGGACGCCGAACCGGTCGCGGGGACGGCCGAGTACGCGGAGGAACTGCGGTTGGCGACGGCGCTGGCGGCGGGAGCGCTGCTGACCGGGCAGCCGGTGGAGTTCGGGGCGGTGCGGGACGCGCAGGCGCGGCTGGAGGAGCGGTTGGCGCAGGCTCCGGCGGGGGTGCAGGGGGATGTGGTGCGGGCGGGGACGCGGTTGGTGGGGGTGGCGCTTCGGGATCTGGAGCGGGCCCTGCGGGGGTCGGCTGGGGAGGGGGGCTCTCGGGAGGGTGGGGGCTCTCGGGAGGGTGGGGGTGGCGGGGCGGCTCCGGGGGTGGGTGCTCCGGGGGCTGGATGATTTTCCGACTGCCGACTCTGTGGGTGGGGGGTGGAGACCGTTGGCAGTCTGAAAATCACCCGTCACGCCCCTCTCCGCACCCACCCCCTGCGCCGCCCCGCCCGCAGCACGTCCCTCTCACCGGGGGTAACCGCTTGGTGGGGGAGGGTGGGGGCCTGTGCTTGGGTGGGGGACGGAGGGGGTGGGGGCCTGCGCCGGGGTGGGTGGGGGTGGGGGTGTTGGGGGTGTTGGGGGGTCAGGCTTGGGGGGCGGCTTCTATCCAGTTGGCGAACTCGCAGGCGAAGTGCCACTGGTGGCCGGTGGGGAGGTGGTCGGGGGCGGCTTCGGGGAACTGGACGGTGAGGCGGATCCGGAGGCCGTCGGGGGTGTCGGCGAACTCGTGCATGACGCGGAGGATCTCGGTGCCGTCGGCGAGGGTGCCGGTGCCGCCGATGCGGACCGGGAAGGTCGCGTCGTCGGGGGCGGTGATGGGGACGTCGTCGTGGAAGTGGAGGAAGAAGCGGGTCGGGGTGGTGCCGATGGTTTCGATGATCTCGACCCGGTCGCCGGTGGAGTCGGCGAGGTAGTGCTCGGGGTTGGCGGCGAGCAGGGCGGCGCGGTCGCCGGTGTGCAGGCGGCCCTGCCACCAGGTGAGGAAGCTGGCGGCGTCGGTGCCGGTGGTGGTGAGTTCGGTGACGGCGGTGCGCCAGCGGCCGGCGGAGGCGTGGGCCCAGGCGGTGAGGGCGGTGTCGGCGGCGGTGGTGTCGGGGGTGAGCAGGTCGCGGATCCGGTCGTCGCCGAGGCGCTGCTTGAGCAGCCGGAGGGCGGCGCGGGCGCGGTCGAGTTCCCAGGCGAGGACGGCCTCGCGGGGGTGGGTGGTGCCGTCGATGTCGGTGCGGATGGCGGGTGCGGTGGTGGTCATGACGTCACTCCTGGGCAACGGGAACCATGATGCGGAGAGATTTTCTCCGCTTCGTTGGTGACGCTAGCATAGGGGGAGAGATTTTCTCCGGTTAGGGAGTGGTGGATGAGGGCCGACGCGGAACGCAGCCGGCGCAGGATCCTGGACGCCGCCTGCGAGGTGTTCCTGGAGCGGGGCCCGGACGCCCCGCTGGACGCGGTGGTCCGCCGGGCCGGGGTCGGCCCCGGCACCCTGTACCGGCGCTTCCCCGACCGGGAGGCGCTGGTCCGCGCGCTGGTCACCGACCTGCTGGCCCGGCTCGCCGGGGCCGCCGAGGAGGCCCGGCAGGCCGAGCCGGACCCGTACCTGGCGCTGCGCCGCTTCGTGCACGCCGCCGCCGACCTGCGGATGGGCGCGGCGATCGTGGTGCTGCTGGAGCGCCTGGTGGTGGACGAGGAGCTGGTGGCCGTCCGCGGTGGCGCGGTGGCCGCGGTCGAGGAGCTGCTGCGCGCCGCCCGGGAGGCCGGGCGGCTGCGGGCGGACGTCGGGATGGGGGACCTGGTGCTGCTCTGCGTCCGGGTGTCCCGTCCGCTGCCGGGCGCGCTGGCCGCGCTCGACGCGGACGGCTCCCTGGTGCACCGGCACCTGGACCTGGCGCTGGCCGGGCTGGCCGCCGCCCCGGCGGGCGCCTCGGGACGGGCGCTGGGCTTCGACGAGGTGATCGCCGCCGCCGGCCGGCCCGGTGAGCCCGGTCGGACGGGGGTGGCAGAGTGAGCGGCATGGACGACGAGCTGGTGCGGGCGTGGCGGGCGGCCGAGCGGGAGCCGGGGGCGGTGCTGCTGGACGGCTTCCACGCGCTGAAGCACGCGCTGCGCTTCGGCGGTGACGTCCGGCAGGTGCTGACCGCCGACCGGGCCGGGCTGCTGGCGCTGGCCGCCGAACTGGCCGGGGACGTGGTCCCGGCGCTGGACGCGGTCGCCGTGGAGGCGCCCGGGGCGGTGCTGCGGACGCTGGCGCCCCGGCTGCACCCGACCGGGGTGATCGCGCTGGCCGTCCGGCCCTCCCCCGAGGCCAACCTGGCGGCGCTGGCCGGGCGTCCGCGCCGGGCACCGGTGGTGCTGTTGGAGAACCCGCGCAACCTGGGCAACGTCGGGGCGGTGATCCGGCTGGCGGCCGGGTTCGGGGCGACCGGGGTGGTGACCACGGGCGAGTTGGATCCCTGGCATCCGACCGTGCTTCGGGGCAGTGCGGGCCTGCACTTCGCCACCGCGGTGGAGCGGGTGAGTCTGCCGGAGCTGCCGGCCGGGCCGTTGTACGTGCTGGATCCGGAGGGCACCGACATCCGGGACCTGCCGTTCCCGGACGACGCGCTGCTCGCCTTCGGTACCGAGCGGCACGGGGTCTCGGCGGAGCTCAAGGAGCGGGCCGACCGGTTGGTCGCGGTGCCGATGCAGGCGGGGGTGTCCAGCTTCAACCTGGCGACGAGTGTGGCGATGGGCCTGTTCCACTGGATGTCCGGCAAGCGCTGAGGCGCGGCGCCCGGGCGGGCACCGCGCCTCGGCGGGGGCGTCAGGAGAAGAGCCGGCGCCAGGTGTCCGGGCCCGGGTAGCCGTCGGCCTCGGCGCCGCGCCAGCCCTGGGCGAGCTGGAAGGCCTGGGTGGCCCTGCGGTCGCTCTCGCTCCAGCGCGGGCCCGGGCCGACGGTGTACGAGCCGCCGAAGCCCTTGCGGACCAGTTGCTCGCCGAGCTGCCGGACGTGGTCGTTGCTCTGGCCCGGGCCGAAGTACTGCGCCCCCGGGAAGGCGGCGGTGGTGGGCGGTGGCGGCGGGGGCAGCGGGGCGCCGCCGTCGATGTTCCGGCCCTTGCCGTTGACCAGGTAGTCCCAGGTGTCCTTGCCGGGGATGCCGTCGGCCTCGGCGCCGCGCCAGCCCTGGGCGAGCTGGAAGGCCTGGGTCGCCTTGCGGTCGGCCTCGCCCCAGCGCGGGCCCGGGCCCTCCGTGTAGAAGCGGCCGCCGCCGCGCTGCACCAGCATCCGGCCGAGCCTGGTGACGTACGCGTTGTCGGCGCCCGGCCCGAACTTGTCGGCGCCGGGGAAGGCGGTCGAGGAGGTGCCGCCGCCGTCGCTGCTGCCGGCGGACAGCCCGGTGTAGCGGTACGGGACGTAGGCGCCGGAGTTGTTCCAGTACGCGTACGGGGTGGAGCGCTTCTTGGCGGCGGGGGAGGTCTGCTCGTAGGCGACGTAGCGGGTGCGGGAGGAGTCCGCCCAGCCGCCGAAGACCGTCACGTGCGAACCGGCCTGCGGGTTGGCCGGGTTGTTGTAGATCAGCACGTCGCCGGGCTGGAGGTCGTTCTTGCCGATCCGCTCGGCGAAGTCCGGCAGGGTCCAGGTGGTCTGGCTGCTGCCGAGGCCCCAGGCCATCGAGACGAAGCCGGAGCAGTCCTGGCGGTAGCCGTCCGACCAGTAGCGGCTCATGCTGTACGGCACGCCCTGGTCGACCCAGCTCTGCGCGCGCTGGATGATCTGCGCCCGGGTGACCGGGGTGGCGGCGGGGGAGGCGTAGGCGCGGGCGCCCGGGGCCTGGCCGTAGAGGCCGCTGACCTCGCCCTGGGGGGTCTGCGGGGGCTGGGCGGTGCTGCTGCCGCCCGGGGTGGGACTGGGCGCGGGGGCGGCGGTGGCCGCTCCGGCGGCGGCCGTCCCGCCGCCGATCGCGGTGCCGACGGCGGCCATCAGCACGGCGGCCCGGCGGCGGATGCTGCGGGCCGCGGCGTGGCCGCCCTCGTGTACCGGCGCGGCGTGCAGCCGGGCCCGGCGGCGGGCACTGCAGCCCCCGCATATGCAGTCCTCCGCCGGTTCGACCTCGTCGAACTCCATGAGCGGGGACAGGGGGTCGGTAAGGGTCATGCTCCGCCTCTTTCCTGCGGTCTTTCCTGGTCAGCGCCTGACGGGCTGACAGGACTGACCTTCCCGGGCCGGGCCCGTGTTATCGGGACCAAAGTCCCAAAGCGGGAGGAGTACGGCGCGGCGGGTTGAGCCGAACAGGTGATTGGCTCCCTCGGCCGAAGGTGTGGGAGCCCCGGTGGCGGTGGTGCGGACCTGAGCCGGGGTCAGTGCGGGTTGGCGGGCGAGTACTCGGGGTCGGTCCAGGTCAGCGGGGTGGCGTCGGCGAGTTCGAGCACGCCGGTGACGGCCAGTTCGACCATCCGTTCGGCGCCCGGGGCGGACCGCCGGGCCTCCTCGGACCAGTCGGTGCGGGCCTCGCCGGTGACCAGCAGGGCCCCGCCGGTCTCCCAGTCGGGCAGCAGCAGGCCGGCCCGCGGGTCCAGTTCCAGGTTGCCCAGGGTCAGGAACATGCTGTTGCCCTGGTAGTCCGGCCAGCGCAGCAGGTCCGGCGCCGGCGCCTCCAGGAAGCCGGGGAAGCCGCCGCGGTGGGAGGCGTCCACGCTGCCGTCCGGGCCGGTGGTGGCGATGAAGAAGGTGTCGGCGCAGCCTGCCGCCAGGCGCTGCGCGGTGGTCAGCCGGGAGCCCGCGGCGACCTTGCGGGGCGGGCCCGCGGCCGGGCGGTCCACCGGGGTGCGGCGCTGGATGTACTTCGGGCAGTTGGCCACCACCTCGTCGGCGCCGACCAGCAGGCCGCCCCGGCCGTCCGGGACGGAGCGGCCGTTGAGCCGCATCCGGCGGCGGCCGGCCGGGTCCAGGGCGATGGTGCCGACCCGGGCCGGGCGGGCCAGTGCCTCGGCCAGCGGGTCGGCCCCGGCCGGGCTGGCGGCGACCGCCAGGGTCCGCTCGTCGGCCGCCCGCAGGAAGCCGGCCGGTCCGGCCAGCTGGGTGGCCCAGATCCGGCCGTCCCGGTCGGCGGCGCCGACGACCAGCATCCGCCGCTCGGCCAGGAAGCGGTCGGCGACCGCGGGGATGGTGCCGCGGATCGACCGGCCGGCGTGGTCGGCCCGCACGCTCTGGCCGGCCCGGGCCTGGGCGGCCCGCTCGCCGGGGTGGTACGGCGTGGTGACGGTGGTCATGGTCGGCTCCCCCGGGTCGGTCGGACGGTGGTTGCGTACGGGGCGCGGGTCCGGCGGGTCTAGAAGAAGCCGCAGGTGGGGGCGTCGGAGGCGGGTGCGACGGCCTCGGTCCCGTCGACGCCGGTGCGGGTGTAGACCTCCAGCCGGATGCCGTCCGGGTCGGTGAAGAAGATGCCCCCGGAGGCCGAGCCCTCGCTGTGCGGGACGACGCCGTCGTAGGCGAACTCCGCGCCGAGTCCGCGCAGCAGTCGCTCGGTGGCGCGGACCTCGTCGAGGCTCTCGACCTCGAAGGAGAGGTGGTGCAGGCCGGGGTTCGCGGTGGCGAAGGCGCCGGTGCTCTGCTGCCAGAGGGTCACCACCAGGCGGCCGTCGCGGCCGAGCAGGGCGAAGCGGCGCTCGGGGTCGGTGCCCTCGGTGGTGACCTGGAGGCCGAACACGGCCCGGTAGAAGTCGACGGAGCGGGCCAGGTCGGTGACGTTCAGGCCGACGTGGCCGGTCTGCAGGGTGCGGGGCGCGGTGCTGCTGGACATGCCTGGTCACTCCCGGATGGCTGGGGGTTCCGGCGAGGCTCCTGCCTAACCGGTACTCATGAGAGTAGGAGTTAGGTAATGGGGCGTCAACCGGTTCGGCCGATCGGGGCGGTCGGTTCCCCGGGATGCCGGGCCGAGGGTCCGGTGCGCACGCGAGAGCCCCGCCGGACCTGACGGTCCGACGGGGCTCGTGGAGGCTGTGGAGGGGAGTGCGGGCTACGCCCACTCCCACCGGATGCCGATGTGGCCCGGCTGCTGGTCCGGGGCCAGGACGTGGGCGCTCGCCGAGGCGCCGATCCACAGCTGCTCGCGGCGGTGGTCGACGCCGGCGCCCGGCTCCCGGTCGTAGCGCTCGCAGTGCGCCGGGACGGCGGCCGGGTCGAAGTGCACCTGGAGCACGTACTCGCGCACCGGGGTGGCGAAGCGGCGGCTGTACTCCAGCGTCGGGCCGCCCGGCGGGATCTCCACCTCGTACTCGAAGACGGTGCTGTCGCCGAGGCCGAGCGGGCGGTCCAGCATCAGCTCGGCGACGGTCAGCCCGGCGTCCGGGCGGCGGCGGACCCGGCCCAGCCGGCCGTGCCGCACCGAGGTGATCTCGGGACAGCCGGTGGCCTCCTCGTCGGCCTTGTGCACGACCAGGCAGCGGCCCACGCCGCCGACCGTGGCGCGCACCACCTGGCGCATCCGCAGCAGGTTGCCGCGCCGCTCGGCGTCCACGTAGTACGAGTCGTGGATGCTCAGGCGCTCCAGCTCGCCGGCCGGCGGGGCGTCCAGTTCGGCGAAGATCGAGGCGATCTCCTGCTCGCCCGGCCAGACGTCCTCCAGCCCGAGGTGGCAGGTGTTGGCCGCGGCGGCCCAGCGGCCGCGCGGGCGGGGCGGGCCGAGCAGTGAGGAGAGCGCGCTGTGCGGCAGGCCGAGCAGTTCCTCCAGGAGGTGGACGGCGCGCAGCGAGCTGGCCCGCTCGGGCTGGCTGCGCCCGCGCCGCCAGTAACTCAGGGTCGTGACACTGACCCTGACGCCGCGTTGGGCGAGTGCGGCGCGGATCCGGTCCAGGCTGAGGCCGCTGGCCTCGATGGCCAGGTGGAGGGTGTCCGCGAAGCCGCCGACCGGGGCGAGCCGGGGGGACGGCGCCTGCGCCGGGGTCGGCGAAGGGGGCGGGGGCGGTACGGGAGCGGCCGCGGGTGCGGGCGGTCCTGGGCGCTCCGTATGCGACCCGACCAGTCGCAGCCGGGCGGCGTCCTGAGGCTGCTGTGCGGCCATGCGGTGACCCTCCCCACCAGGTGAGTCCGGCGGGACCGGGCCGACGCCGGGGCGCGTCGCCAGCGGCTTCACCGAGCTTTGGGGAACCCTATGCACGGTCGAGAGGCTACGTCATCAGTCGTGCGTATGACAGTGGTCACGACGGGTCGACCGGAGAGTTAGCGATCTTGAAACAGCGCGGAAACACGAGGCTCGCCGGAGCCCCCGCAGGACCCCTCCGGAGCCGGGGCGGCCGGACGTGACACCGCCGGGGCGGGCCCTCTCGGCGCCGCCCCGGCGGGGGTATCGGGTGGTACTGCCCGGTGCTACCAGGTGGGGATCACTTGACGTTCAGGGCGACGTCGTCGATCACGAAGCTGGTCTGCTGGGACGAGTCCTCGGTGCCGGTGAACTTGACGGTCACGGTCTGGCCGGCGAAGGAGGTCAGGTCCAGGGTGCGCTGCACGTAGCCGGCGGCGGCGTCCACGTTGGAGTAGGTCGCCAGCGTGGTGCTGTTGGCCTGGACGGTCAGCTTGTCGTACGCGGTGGAGCCGGTCTCCGCGGTGTCGATGTGCAGCCAGAAGGTCAGCTTGGCGGAGGCGCAGCCGGCCGGGACGGAGACGGTCTGCGACAGGGCGTCGGTGTGGGCCGAGCCGTAGCCGTCGAGCCAGGCCTTCCAGCTGCCCGAGTGGGCCGGCTCGGAGGAGCTGTTGTCGACCACGCCGCTGGAGGTGGTCCACGGGGCGGCGGTGCCGGTCTCGAAGCCGCCGTTGACGATCAGCTGGCCGGCGGTGCAGCCGCCGGACGGCGGGGTGGTGCCGCCGCCGAGCAGGGCGGTGGTCAGCGCGTCGGCGACCGGGGAGCCCCAGCCGGTGACCTGGTCGTAGCCGGCCTTGGCGGAGAAGTCCTGGTTGGCGCCGGTGGTCACGTCGTGGAAGACGCTGCCGTAGCTGCTGCTGTTCGCGACGGTGTACAGCCGCGGGCTCGCCTCGCCGAGGACCGGCTGCCCGGCGGCCTTGGCCTTCTGGTTGAACTGGGCCGCGTAGCCGGACCAGAGCGGCGCGGCCGCGCTGGTGCCGCCGTAGACCTGCCAGCCGCCGGCCGTGTAGATCGCGAAGCCGCTCGCCGGGTCGGCGTTGGAGGCGACGTCCGGGACGGTGCGCATGGTGCCGCTGACGCCGGTGCCGGTCTGCCAGCTGGGCTTGGCGAACACGGTGGAGACGCCGCCGCCGGCGGTGCTCCAGGCGCTCTCCGAGGAGTAGGTGTTGCCGCCGCCCACCTTGAGGTTGGTGCCGCCGACACCGGTCTGGTGCGGGCTGGAGGCCGGGAAGTCGACGGCCTTGACGGTCGAGCCGCTGGTGGAGCGGGTGCAGTCGCGCGAGCCGTCGTCGCCGGAGGCGGAGAAGATCGAGATGCCCTGGGCGGCGGCCTGCTTGAAGGCGTTGTCGACCGCGGTCATCGAGGCGGCGGTGGTGTCCGGCTCGCAGGAGCCCCAGGAGATCGAGATGACCGAGGCCCGGTTGTCGGCCACGATCTTGTTGGCCATGTCGATCTCGCCCTGGTCGCTGTTGGGGGCCTCGTAGACCAGCTGGGTGGCCTTGGGCGCCGCGCCGCGGACGATCTCGCTGTCCAGCTCGACCTCGCCCTGGCCCTGGCCGGGGGCGGAGTCGTAGCTCGCGCCGTCCACCGAGACGGTGGAGACGGCCGGGCCGGTCAGGCCGTACTGCGAGTCGTAGGTGGTCAGGTTCGAGGACTGGTAGCCGTCGAACTCCCACAGCGCGACCGTGGTGCCGGTGCCGTCCGCGCCGGTCTTGTTCAGGTTGTAGGCGCCGGTGTACTGCGCCGGGGCCATGCCGCCGGGGGCGGCGGTGGCGGCGTCGGGGGCGATCGCGTTCGGCTTGGCCAGGCGGTTCTTGCGCACCGCGTGGTTGTCAAGGCCGCTGATGCCCTGGACCACGGAGGCCAGGTCGGACGGGATCGAGGCGGCGGCGTCGTTGGCGAAGAAGGCGCGCTGCAGCTGCGGGTCGACGTACGAGCTCTCGTGGGTGCCGAAGGCCTGCGAGACCTGCGCGGCGGTGCCGTGGGCGTTGACGACCTGGCGGTTGGCGCTGACGCCGGAGACGGTCAGGCCCTGCTGGGCGAGGTAGGTCCTGACCTGCTCGACGGCGGCCTGGGTCGGGCCGAACCGCGCGGTGAACTGCTCCGGCGTCAGGTAGCGGCCGAACTCCGGGGTGCCCGGGGTGGCGACGGCGGTGAGGAAGCGGTCCAGCCCTGCGGAGTCACCCAGCTTCAGGCTGACGGACACCGAGATCTGCTGCTCGGCCGGGACGTCGCCCTTCTTCTCCGAGTGGGCCACCGCCGGGTTGACGGTGTTCGGGAGGGCGACGCGGGGGGCGGCGTTGGGGGTGGCGGCCTGCGCGGTGGAGACACCGAGCGAGACGGCGGTCAGCGGCAGCACGGCTATCGCCGCGGCGAGAGCGAGGGAGCGGGGGCGCAACGGATCCTCCTCTGGCCGGCTGTGGGGGCCGGCAAGGGGCCAGGCGTTCCGGGGTCAGAACGCTGGCTAGAACATGACAGAACCGGTGTGCGAAGTGGTTCATGGTCAAGCAATCCGTTGCTAAAAAACAGTCAACTGTGGAGGGGAGGAAATCCGGTGGTTCCATACAGTGAATGGCCGGAATCCCGGTCCGGTCCGTTCCGGTTCGCACCGCGGGACCCGGACGTAGAATTCGGCCGGAGCCGAGGGAGGACGATGACTGACACGACGGCCGACCCGAGGGACCCGAGGCCGCTGGTCGGCGAGCCGCTCGCACTCGACCTGCTGAACACGCGTTGGGCCGGGACACCCGTCAACGACCTGCTCACCGGGGCCGAGGGGTACGGGATCTGGCTCTCCTCCGCCGGGCTCGCCGAGCGCTGCGCCGCCGACGACGCCGGGCTGGCGGCGATCCGGCAGGCCCGGGAGGCGATCCACCTGGCCGCCCGGGACGCCCGTGAGCGGGGCGGGCTGGGCACCGGGGCGCGGGCCGGGCTGGACGAGGTGCTGGCGCACGGGCGGATCCGGCGGACGGCCGGGCCGGGCGGCGCCGAGGACCGGGTCGAGACCGACCGGCCGGAGTGGCTGGCGCCCTGGCTGGCGGCGGACGACTTCCTCACGCTGCTCGGGCAGGGCCCGCAGCGGGTGAAGCAGTGCGCGCACGAGGCGTGCATCCTGCACTTCTTCGACGCCTCGCAGAACGGGCGGCGGCGGTGGTGCCGGATGGCGGTCTGCGGCAACCGCGCGAAGGCGGCACGGCACTACGTGAAGGCGCGGGGCTGACGGACGGTCCGCCGGCCCGGGCGGACGGCCCGGCCGGCGGTGTCCGGGCGGCGGCGTCCGGGCGGGCGCGCGGGATTCCTGGGCGCGCGCCCGACCGGACGGGGGTCAGGCCGGGGCGCCGAGCCAGTCGGTGAGGGCGGCGCGGAGCTCGCCCTGGCCGGGGTCGACGGCGGCCCAGGCGACGTAGCCGTCCGGGCGGATCAGCAGGACGGTGTCGCGCAGCTTGCCGTGCGGGTCGGCGGGGGCGGCGGCGACCATCCGGTCGGCCCAGGGCTCGGCGGCGGCCAGTTCGTCGTTGCTGACGAGCACGAAGGTGCCGGCGCGCAGTGCCTCGTAGAGCCGTTCGGGGGCGGCCGGGGCGTCCTCGGCGGGCTTGCTGAGGGCGGTCAGCCGCAGGTCCGGGACGCGCTTGCCGACCTGCGGGTGGGCGTCCTTGGGCGCGGGGTAGGAGATGCCGATGCCGGAGACCAGCCGGGCGCCGCGCTCGGTGACCAGGTCGAGGTGGCCGCCCAGCGCGGTGAGTGCCCCGCGCAGGGCGCGGGTGGGGGCGGACTCGGCGAGGGCGAGCCGGATCAGCGCGCCGGAGGTGCGCAGCACCGTCTTCCCGACCGGGTGCCGCTCGGTCTGGTAGGTGTCGAGCAGGGCGTCGGTGGCCCGGCCGCGGAGGGCGGCGGCGAGCTTCCAGGAGAGGTTGGCGGCGTCCTGGAGGCCGGTGTTCATGCCCTGGCCGCCGGCCGGGGAGTGGCAGTGGGCGGCGTCGCCGGCCAGGAAGACCCGGCCGGAGCGGTAGTTGGGGACCTGGCGCTCGTCGCTGTGGAAGGTGGAGCTCCAGCGGACCTCCCGCAGGCCGAAGTCCTCGCCGAGGATGGCCCGGGTGAGGGCGGTGAGCTGCTCCGTCGTGGGGGTGGTGCCGTCCGGGAAGCGCTCGTTGCGGTCCCAGGCGATGATCCGGAACCAGCCGTCGCCGAACGGGGCGATGAAGGCGAAGCCGGTGTCGTTGGCGGCGACGGTGATCGCCTCGGTGGGCTCGTGCTCCAGCCGGACGTCGGCCAGCACCACGGAGTCGACCACCGACTCGCCGGGGAACGGGATGCCGAGCAGGTCGCGGACGGCGGAGTGGACGCCGTCGGTGCCGACCGCGTACGCGGCGCGGTGGGTGTGCCCGTCGGCGGTCTCCAGCGTCACGCCCTCGGCGTCCTGGCGCAGCCCGGTGACCTCGGTGCCGCGCAGGAGGACCGCGCCGGCCTTCTCCGCGCGTTCCAGGAGCAGCCGTTCGACGTTGTACTGCGGGGTGATCAGGACGAACGGGAAGCGGGTCTGGAGCGAGCCGAGGTCGATGCCGAAGCGGTCGAACATCCGTAGCGCGCCGAGCGGGCGGCCGGTGGCGATCAGGTCCTCGGCCAGGCCGCGGGCGTCCAGCAGCTCCAGGCTGCGGGCGTGCACGGCGAAGGCGCGGGTGAGGTTCGACTCGGCGGCCCGCTTCTCCAGCACGGTGACGCCGATGCCGGCGGCGGCCAGGTCGCCGGCCAGCAGCAGTCCGGTCGGTCCGGCGCCGACGATGAGGACGTCGGTTTCGGTCGTCGGCTTCACGGCCATGTATCAGCTCCCGTTGTTCGGAGGTCGGTTGGACGCCGTTCCCGGCGTTCTCCCAGACTCCATCATCGCGGGCCCGGTGGGAGCTGTGAACCGCCGGGCCCCGGCGGTGGTGACCGCCGGGGCCCGGGGGCGTGCCCGGAGGGGGCTCAGGCGTGCCGGCGGATCTCCACCGTGCGGAACCGGTTGGCGACGAACGCCCCGTCGCAGTAGGCCGAGTTGGCGGCCGGGTTGGCGCCGGTGCCGTGCAGGTCGGAGAAGGCGGCGGTCTGGTTGGGGTAGACGCCGCCGGTCAGGTTGAGCGAGAGCGAGACGCCGGAGTCCAGCGCGGCCTCCACCAGCAGCGCCTCCACCTCGGGCGAGGTGGTGTAGCCGGAGGCCGTCATGGCGCCCTTCTCGCGGACCGTGGTGCGCAGCAACTCGATCCCGGCGGCGGTGGATTCGACGGCGACGGCGAAGGAGACCGGGCCGAAGCACTCGCTGCGCAGGACCGCGCGGTCGTCCGGCTTGTCGGCGTCCAGCTTGACCAGGGCGGGGGTGCGGACGGTCGCGCCGGGGAAGTCCGGCGAGGTCACCGCGCGCGGGGCGAGGGCGACCTCGCCGTACTCGCCGCCGGCCGCGGCGGCCGAGCGCTGCAGCACGCCCGGGTTGACCACGGCGCCGAGGACGGCGGCGGCGCGGGCGTCGTCGGAGAGCAGGCCCTCGATCGCGCCGGCCAGGTCGGCGACGACCTCGTCGTAGGACTTGTCGCCCTGGTCGGTGCCGATGCCGCCGCGCGGGATCAGCACGTTCTGCGGGGTGGTGCACATCTGGCCGCTGTAGAGCGAGAGCGCGAAGGCCAGGTTGCCCAGCATGCCCTTGTAGTCGTCGGTGGAGTCGATCAGCACCGCGTTGACGCCGGCCTTCTCGGTGTACACCTGGGCCTGCCGGGCGTTGTCCTCCAGCCAGTCGCCGAAGGCGGTCGAGCCGGTGTAGTCGATCATCTTGATCTCGGGGCGGACGGCGAGGGTCGCGGCGACGGTGCCGCCCTCGTGCTCGGCGGCCAGGCAGACCAGGTCGGCGTCGAAGCCGGCCTCGGCGAGCACCTCGCGGGCGGTCCGCACGGTCAGCGCGAGCGGCAGCACGGCCCGCGGGTGCGGCTTGACCAGCACCGGGTTGCCGGTGGCCAGGGAGGCGAACAGGCCGGGGTAGCCGTTCCAGGTGGGGAAGGTGTTGCAGCCGATCAGCAGCGCGAGGCCGCGCGGGACGACGGTGAACTCCTTGGTCATCACCAGCGGGTCGCGCTTGCCCTGCGGCTTGGTCCAGCCGGCCTGCTTCGGCAGCCGGGTCTGCTCGGCGTACGCGTAGGCGACGGCCTCCAGGCCGCGGTCCTGGGCGTGCGGGCCGCCGGCCTGGAAGGCCATGCCGTACGCCTGGCCGGTGGTGTGCATCACGGCCTGGGCGAACTCGTGGGAGCGGGCGTTGATCCGGTGCAGGATCTCCAGGCAGACGGCGGCGCGCTCCAGCGGGGAGGCGGCGGCCCAGCCGGGGCGGGCGGCGGTGAGCGCGGCGATCAGCGCGTCCGGGCCGGCGTGCGGGTAGGTGATGCCCAGCTCGACGCCGTACGGGGAGGCCTCGCCGCCGACCCGGTCGCCGTCGCAGGGGTGGCCCGGCAGGTCGAAGGGCTTGCCGAGCAGGGCGTCGAAGGCGGCCTTGCCGTCGGCCGGGCCGCTCTCGCCGTACGCCTTCGGGAACTCGGGGTAGGGCGACCAGTAGTCGCGCTTGGCGGCGGCGGCGAGCGCGGCGTCCAGGGTGGCCTGGTGGCGTTCGACCAGCTCGCTGACGAGGGGGTGGGTGACCGCTGCGGACATCGGTGCGCTCCTCAGAGGGGAGGACGGGACACGTCACAGAGTAACCGAACGATCGGTCGGCTCAAGAGGGTTCGGGGACGGGAATCCGCGCGGCCGCACGGGCGGGGGTGTCCGCGTACGGGGGTGTCCGCGTACGGGGTCCGCGCGAACGTACGGGCGAACGTACGGGCCCGGGTGTCCGGGCAGACGAACGGGGGCGCGTCCGTGGCGGACGCGCCCCCGTGGGCTCCGGTGGCTGCCGGCCGGCGGCCGGGTGTGCTCTCCCTACGGCACGCCCAGCTCGAACAGCACGTACCCGCCGTACCAGCCGGAGGCGAGCGCGCCGGTGCCCAGCACGGCGGCCAGCACCGGCCAGCTCAGCTTGCGCATCGCCACCGCGAGGGCGATGAGCAGCGGGAACGCGGGCAGCAGGTAGCGCGAGGTGTTGCCGAAGATGCCGAGGCTGCCGAGCACCGAGACGATCGTCGCCAGCGTGTAGGCGGTCAGCACCAGCGGCGGGCGCAGCCGGATCATCAGCACGATCAGCATCGGCAGGCTGAGCACGATCAGGGTGGCGAGCAGGTCCGGCACCGGGAAGGCGAAGGGGTAGTCGCCGCGGCCCAGCAGCACGCCCCGGATCGCGTGCCAGGTGCCCTGGCCCCCGTCGAAGTAGTGCAGCCAGGCGTCGTGCTGCAGCCGGAAGTAGCCGCCCCACTCGCCGGTCCGCCAGCCCACCCAGCCGACGTAGCCCAGCAGCCCGACCGGGGCCAGCAGCATCGCGGTCAGCGGGCGCAGCACGCCGCTCTCCCGCCGGTACAGCTCGACCAGCGCGGCCAGGCCCACCGCGCCGATCAGCGCCGCCGCGGTCGGCCGGTTGAGCCCGGCGACCAGGGTGATCACCCCGGCCGCGACCCACTGCCTGGTCATCACGCAGTAGCAGGCCCAGGCGGCCAGCGCGACGAAGGTCGAGTCCGAGTAGACCGCCCACTCGGCGCCCGAGCCCGGGGCGATCGCCCAGAGCCCGGCCGCGACCACGCCCGCCCGGACGTCCCCGGACAGCTTCTCCACCACGGCGTAGATCCCGGCGGCGGCGAACAGCGAGGCCACCACCGAGACCAGCATCCCGGCGCCGTACAGGCCGAGCGGGGTGACCTCCGAGGTCAGCCGCATCAGACCCGGGTAGAGCGGGAAGAAGGCGGCCGAGTTCTGCTCGATGTTGAAGCCCTCCGGCCCCGGGATCGGGACCAGCGCCGGGTGGTAGCCGAACTGGGCCACCTGCTGGTACCACCAGCCGTCCCAGCTGGCCAGGACGTCCCACGGGTTGGCGCCGCCGCCGAACCGGGCCGGCTTCTTCGCGTAGTCGCCGGCGAAGGAGAGCAGCTTCATGAACACGGTGAAGCCGACCAGCTTGAGCACCGCGTAGCACCACACGGCCGGACCGAAGCGGACCACCAGCGCGCGGCCGCGCTCCTGCCAGGCGCGCGAGGCGTCCTCCGGCTCCCCGCTGCGCTGCTCTGGCACGTCGGAGGCGACTGCCGGTATTGCGTTCATCAGCCGTGGACCCCAGCCTGCTGGACGTGGACGGATAGTCCGCAGATTCTAGGGCCTGCACCCCTCCTGTGGTGTGGACCAAGTCCCCCGGAAGACGCGGGCGGGGAGGACCCGACGGCGTACCGGGCGGGGCGGGCGGGGATACTCGGGGGATGGCCGATCACACCACGCGCACCGCCTACACCGTGGAGTCACTGCTCGCGGTGACCGTCGACGTCTTCAACGAGCGCGGCTACGACGGCACCTCGATGGAGGACCTGTCCCGGGCGGCCGGGATCTCCAAGTCCTCGATCTACCACCACGTCCGCGGCAAGGAGGAGCTGCTGCGGCTGGCGGTCGGGCGGGCGCTGGACGGACTGTTCGGGATCCTGGCCGAGCCGGCGGCGGTCGGGGGCCCGGCGGTGGAGCGGCTGGAGCACGTGGTGCGGCGCACCGCCGAGGTGCTGCTGGCGGAGCTGCCGTACGTGACGCTGCTGCTGCGGGTGCGCGGCAACACGGCCACCGAGCAGTGGGCGCTGGAGCGGCGGCGGGACTTCGACCACCAGGTCGCCGAGCTGCTGCGGGCGGCCGTCGCGGACGGCTCGCTGCGCGCGGACGTGGAGCCGCGGCTGGCCACCCGGCTGCTGTTCGGGATGATCAACTCGATCGTGGAGTGGTACCGGCCCGGGCTCAAGGCGGCCGACGGGGTCGCGGACGCGGTGGTGCACCTGGCCTTCGACGGGCTGCGGGCGCGGTAGCCCCCTGCCCCTGTCCCTGCTTCGGCCCTGTCACGCCCTGCTTCGGCCCGGCCCTGGTCCGGCCGGGCTGTGGGGGGCCGGGGCCGGCGGATCAGTCCGGGGGGACCTGGTCGGTCTCCTCGAAGACCAGCATCGTGCGGGTGCCGAGCACCTGGGGGATGGACTGGATGCGGTTGAGCACCAGCTCCCGCAGGGCCAGGTTGTCGGCGGTGTGCACCAGCAGCAGGACGTCGAAGTCCCCGCCGACCAGCGCGATGTGCGCCACCCCCGGCAGCTCCAGCAGCTGCTCGCGGACCGTGCGCCAGGAGTTCTGGACGATTTTCAGGGTGATGTACGCGGACGCGGTCTGACCTGCGCGTTCGTGGTCCACCCGGGCCGTGAAGCCGCGGATGATGCCGTCCTCGACCATCCTGGAGATCCGGGCGTACGCGTTCGCCCGGGACACGTGCACCCGCTCGGCCACCGAGCGGATCGAGGCGCGGCCGTCCTGCTGCAGCAGCCGCAGGATCGAACGGTCGACCCGGTCGAGTCTGGACATCTGTTCAGCCGACACGACCCGCCACCCCTATCGATTGGACACACTGCCACCAGTCGACCGCCGCTCAAGCCGAATGTCCACCACCTTGTCACGCTTCTGGTCAAGATGAACAGACAACCGAACAATCGGTAGGGAGCCCCCGCCACCCCTGGAGGTGCCCCGAGATGACCGTTCTCGACCACAGACACCACACGGGCGTACCCGGATGGCTGCCCGGAGCGACCGCCCCGCGCACCGATCCGGCCCCCCTTCTGCCGGACCCCTCCCCCGTGCGGGTGCTCGGCACCCCCGCGCTGGAGAAGTACGACCCGGCGCTGCTGCGCGAGCTCCACCGGCGCCTGGTCGTCGGCCGCCGGTACAACCAGCAGGCCACCACCCTGACCAAGCAGGGCCGGCTCGCCGTCTACCCGGCGTCCACCGGCCAGGAGGCCTGCCAGGTCGCCGCCGCGCTGGTGCTCGGCGAGCAGGACTGGCTGTTCCCCAGCTACCGCGACACCCTCGCGGTGGTCTCCCGGGGCGTCGACCCGCTGGAGGCGCTGACCCTGCTGCGCGGCAACGCCCACACCGGCTACGACCCGCGCGCCACCCGCACCGCCCCGCTCTGCACCCCGCTCGCCACCCAGGCCCCGCACGCCGTCGGGCTGGCGCACGCCGCCCGGCTGAGCGGCGACCCGGTGGTCGCGCTGGCGATGCTCGGCGACGGCGGCACCAGCGAGGGCGACTTCCACGAGGCGCTGAACTTCGCGGCCGTGCTCGACGCGCCGGTGGTCTTCCTGGTGCAGAACAACGGCTACGCGATCTCCGTGCCGCTCAGCGCGCAGTCCGCCGCGCCCACCCTCGCCCACAAGGCCGTCGGCTACGGCATGGCGGGCCGGCTGGTCGACGGCAACGACGCCCCCGCCGTGCACTCCGTGCTCACCGAGGCCGTCGAGCGGGCCCGTAGCGGCGGCGGCCCGACCCTGGTCGAGGCGCTGACCTACCGGGTCGAGGCGCACACCAATGCCGACGACGCCACCCGCTACCGCACCGAGCCCGAGGTGGCCGCCTGGCGGGAGCACGACCCGATCCTGCTGATGGAGCGCGCCCTGCGCGAACTCGGCGTGCTGGACGACCGGCTGGTGCAGGAGGCGGCGGACGAGGCCGAGGCACTGGCCGCCCGGATGCGGGCCGAGTTCCACGCCGAACCGGACCTCGACCCGATGTCGCTGTTCGCCCACGTCTTCGCCGAGCCGACCCCGCAACTGCGGGAACAGGCAGCCCAGTTGTCCGCCGAGCTGGCCGCCGAGGCCGAGGTGCAGCAGTAATGACCGACACGGCTACCCCGACCCGGAGCGCCACCCGGACCGCCTCCATGGCGCAGGCGCTCAACTCCGCGCTGCGGGACGCCATGCACGCGGACCCGGCGGTCCACGTCCTCGGCGAGGATGTCGGCGCGCTCGGCGGCGTCTTCCGGATCACCGACGGCCTGACCGCCGAATTCGGCCCGGACCGCTGCCTGGACACCCCGCTGGCCGAGGCCGGCATCCTCGGCACCGCGATCGGCATGGCGATGTACGGGCTGCGCCCGGTGGTCGAGATGCAGTTCGACGCCTTCGCCTACCCGGCGCTGGAGCAGCTGTTCTCGCACGTCGCCAAGATGCGCAACCGCACGGCGGGCCGGATGCCGCTGCCGATCACCGTCCGGATCCCGTACGGCGGCGGTATCGGCGGGGTCGAGCACCACAGCGACGCCTCCGAGGCGTACTACACCAGCACCCCCGGCCTGCACGTGGTCACCCCGGCGACGGTGGCCGACGCGTACGGGCTGCTGCGCGCCTCGATCGCGTCCGACGACCCGGTGGTCTTCCTGGAGCCCAAGCGGCTCTACTGGGGCAAGGACGAACTCGACCCGGCGGCGCCGGTCGAACCGGTCGGGAAGGCCGTGCTGCGGCGCACCGGGACCTCCGCCGTGCTGATCACCTACGGTCCCTCGCTGCCGGTCTGCCTGGAGGCGGCCGAGACGGCGAAGGCCGAGGGCTGGGACCTCGCGGTGCTGGACCTGCGCAGCCTGGTGCCGTTCGACGACGAGACGGTCTGCCGGGTGGTGCGCTCGCTCGGCCGGGCCGTGGTCGTGCACGAGGCGACCGGCTTCGGCGGCACCGGCGCGGAGATCGCCGCGCGCGTCACCGAGCGCTGCTTCCACCACCTGGCCGCGCCCGTCCTGCGGGTCACCGGCTTCGACATCCCGTACCCGCCGCCGATGCTGGAGCACCACCACCTGCCCGGGGTGGACCGGATCCTGGACGCGGTCGCCCGGCTCCAGTGGGAGGACTGAGCATGATGCCCGTCGTACGGGAGTTCCGGCTGCCCGATCTCGGTGAGGGTCTCACCGGGGCCGAGGTGGTGCGCTGGATGGTCGAGGTCGGCGACGTGATCGCGGTCGACCAGGCGGTGGTGGAGGTGGAGACCGCCAAGGCCGTGGTGGAGGTGCCCTGCCCGTACGGCGGGGTGGTCACCGCGCGGTACGGCGAGGAGGGCGAGGAGGTCGCCGTCGGCGCGCCGCTGGTGACGGTCGCGGTGGCGTCGGAGGGCGGGCTTCCTGTGGCGGGCCCGTCGGGTGCCGGTGCCGGTGCCGGTGCGGCTGCCGGTGCTGCCGTCGCCGCCGAGCCGGCCGCCGGGGTCGAGCGGCCGCTGGTCGGGTACGGCGTCGCGGAGACCGCGAAGGGCGGGCGACGACGCCGGGTCGGCTCGTCGGCTCCGGGCGCGGTGGTCATGCCGGTCGCGGTGCCGGTCGTGGCGCCCGTCGCGGCTCCGGTCGCGGTGGTACCGGAGGTGCCGGTCGTGGTGCCGGTGATCTCGCCGCTGGTGCGGCGGCTGGCGCGGGAGCAGGGCGTCGACCTGGCCGCGCTCACCGGGAGCGGGCCGGACGGGCTGATCATGCGGGCGGATGTCGAACGGGCGGTCGCGGCCGGGGTCGCGGCACCGGTGGCCGCAGCCGTGGCCGCTGTTGCCCCAGCCGCTGCTGCCGCCGCCAGTCCGTCGGCGGTCGCAGCGGAGGGCGTCGTCCCGCTGCGCGGGCTGCGCCGGGCGGTGGCCGAGAAGCTCAGCCGCAGTCACCGGGAGATCCCGGCCGCGACCTGCTGGGTGGACGCCGACGCCACCGGACTGATGGCGCTGCGACGGCAGTTGAACGCCGCGCCGGGACCGAAGGTGAGCGTGCTGGCGCTGCTGGCGCGGATCTGCACGGTCGCGCTGGCGCGCTTCCCCGAGCTCAACTCCTCGGTGACCGAGGACGGTTCGGGCATCGTCCGGCACTCGGCGGTGCACCTGGGCTTCGCGGCGCAGGGCGAGCGCGGCCTGGTCGTGCCGGTGGTGCGGGACGCGCAGGCTCGCAGTACCGAGCAACTCGGCGAGGAGCTGGGCCGGTTGACCGAGTCGGCGCGCAACGGTTCGCTCACCCTGGCCGAACTGACCGGCGGCACCTTCACGTTGAACAACTACGGGGTGTTCGGCGTGGACGGCTCCACCCCGATCCTCAACCACCCCGAGGCGGCGATGCTCGGGGTCGGCCGGATCGTCGCCAAACCGTGGGTCCACGAGGGGGAGTTGGCGGTGCGCGAGGTGACGCAGCTGTCGTTCACCTTCGACCACCGGGTCTGCGACGGCGGCACCGCGGGCGGCTTCCTGCGGTTCGTCGCGGACTGCGTGGAGCAGCCGGGGATGCTGCTGCGGCAGCTCTGAGGGAGCCTGCCGCGCGCGGACGGCGGTTGCCCTGGGTGGACGGGGGGCCACTCAGGGCAACCGCGACGAGTGAGAGTAGCGCGTCGCCGGCCCGGGTGTCCGGGCTTCGCGTGATTTGTCGGATGAGCAGTTCGGGCGTGCCACGCTGCCTAGGCGTCAGCAGAGACAAGCCAGGTGGTGGCGCAGGGCAGCCGGAGGCGAAACGATTCTCTTGGGTACTCGAAACGTAGCGGTGAAGTCCCGCAGAACACTTCTGGTCCGCACCGGGCTCGGCTCGGCGGGGGCCGCCTCCGTCCCGGGCCTCCCGGAGCTCCCGCCCGAGGGGGCGGCGGCGCCGGAGGCGACCGTACGGCCGCCGCGGCCGCTGGACCCGCCGGACCTGCCGCCGGATCTGCCGCTGGTGCCGGACGCCGCCGGGCCGGACCCCGTCCGCCTGGTGATCCCGGCCATGCCGTCCGAGCCGCCGGCCGTGCCGGCGCCGAGCTACCCGGCGTCCGGCCATCCGGCGTCCGGCCATCCGGCGCCCGGCTACCCGGGGGCGGACCACCCGGGGGCGGACCGCTCCGGGCCGGGCTACCCGGCGGCGCCGGTCTCGGCCACCGGCACCTCGCCCGCCTTCCGCCCGCTGTTCGCCGACGCGCCCGGGCTCAACTGGTCCGGGCCGGGCGACAGTTGGAGCGACGCATGGTCCGCTCCTGCGCCGTTCCCCGGGACGGCGCAGGCCCCGGCCGCGCGGCCCGTCGAGCTGCCGACCGTGCCGTCCGCGCTGCCGCCCACCGCCGGGCCGGCCGACGCCACCGCGGTCGCCTCCGTCGACGCCGGCGCCGTCGAACTGCCGCTCACCGCACGGGACATCGAGCTGATCCGGGCCAGCCTCGCCGTCGTCGAGCCGGTCGCCGACCGGGCCACCGCGCACTTCTACGCGCTGATCTTCCTGAACCACCCCGAGGTCCGTTCGCTCTTCCCCGCGGCCATGGACGTCCAGCGCGACCGGCTGTTCCGCGCGCTGCTGTCCGCCGCGCGCGGTGCCGAGGACCCGGTCGCCCTGCGCGCCGGGCTGGCCGCGCTCGGCCGAGGCCACCGCCGGTACGGCACGCTGACCGGCCACTACGCGCCGGTCGGGGAGTGCCTGGTGCAGGCGCTGGCCCGGTACGCGGGCAACCGCTGGGACGCCGACACCGAGCTGGCCTGGCGGCGCGCCTACCGGCTGATCTCCTCGATCATGACCGAGGCCGCCGAGGAGGCCGCCCGCACCTCGCCGCCCTGGTGGCAGGGCGAGGTCGTCCGGCACGAGCACCGGACCCCGGACGTCGCGGTGGTCACCGTCCGCCCGGACCAGGCGTACCCGTACCGGGCCGGGCAGTACGCCGCCCTGGAGACGCCCTGGTGGCCGAGGGTCTGGCGGCACTACTCCTTCGCCTCCGCCCCCCGCCCGGACGGGCTGCTGACCTTCCACGTCAAGGCTGTCCAGGCGGGCTGGGTGAGCAACGCGCTGGTCCACCGGGCCGCGCCCGGGGACGTCCTGCGGCTGGGCCCGGCGGCCGGCTCGATGACCGTCGACCACACCGCCGGCCCGGACCTGCTCTGCCTCGGCGGCGGCACCGGCATCGCGCCGATCCGCGCGCTGGTCGAGGAGGCCGCCGCCCACGGCGCGCCCGGCCGCCGGGTCGAGGTGTTCTACGGGGCCCGCCGCGCCGAGGAGCTGTACGAGCTGGACGGGCTGTACGAGCTGGCCCGCAGCCACCCCTGGCTGACGGTCCGGCCGGTGCTGTCCGGCACCGGGCCGGCCGGGGGCCTGCTGACCGGTGAACTCCCGGAGGTGGTCGGCAGGTTCGGCCCGTGGGCGGACCGCGAGGCGGTGCTCAGCGGACCGCCCGCGATGGTGCGCCGGGGCGTCGGGGTGCTGCTGCGGTCCGGGGTGCCGGCCGAGCGGATCCGGCACGACCTGGTCGGCGACCTGGCCGCCGGGTGACGGGTGGTGATGGACGGTGTCGTCCGGTGACCGGTGGAGGCGGCCCTGCACCCGGCCCGGCGGGGTCGGCGGGGGCGGCGGGGTCGGTGGGCCCGCCCGGCCCGGTCAGCCGAGGTCGGGCGCGAGCAGCGCGCGGATGCCCTCGATGTTGGCCGCCAGGTACGCCCGCAGCCGGGGCGGGACGACGTTGACCGAGGTGACCCCCTCCCGGGTGAACGGCAGCCGGACCACCTCGTACTCGCCGTTCGGCTCCGTCACCTCCGGACCGTGCCGCCGGCTGAGGTCCATCGAGGCGAGCCGGCAGACGAAGAAGTGCTGCACCTTGACCCCGTGCGGGTGCGGGAGGGCGCCCTCGTCGGCCGAGGCGTCCCCGGCCGGCAGCGGGGGGAGCGGGTGGCTGATGGTGTCCACGAAGGCGGGCACCACGTCCACGACCTTGCCGCCGAGCTCCTCGTCCACCTCGCGGTGCAGCGCCTCGACCACCGTCCGGTCGTCCCGCTCGACCCCGCCGCCGGGCGTGATCCAGTACGGGTGCGGCGCGTCCGGCCGGACCCGCCTGATCAGCACGATCGAGGCCGGGCCCTGCGGATCGTCCGGGTCCAGCTCCAGCAGGATCGCCCGCGCGGTGCGCTTCACGACCGGGCGCGGTGGCGGGGTTCGGTTCTCGGGGCCCATGGCCACCTCCGGGGCAGGAGCGTTGTGCGGGAGTCTCCCGCGCCGGGAATGCGTCGAAACCCGGGAAATGGACCGAAACGCCGACCCAAGCGGGTGCGTCCGTTCGGGCCCCCGCTGTGCTGCAATGGGCGACCATCGGGCACATCGGAGGATTCGCTCCGGATGTCCGTTCTGGGCAGGGACCTGTACGAGGGACTCGGGCTGGGGGTGGGGTGGCATCGATCGGACCGCGCAGCCGTCCGGGAAGTCGGCACCGACCATGCCCGTGCCGGAGCGGCAGGAGTACGCGCTCGGCCCGGTCTGCGCGGCCGTGCCCGTCACCATCGGCCCGGTGGTCGCCACCATGGCCGTGTCCCTGCCGGTCCCGCAGGTCGACCGATTGGCCGTGGTCGCCCGTCAAGTGAGGTGCGGTGTGGGGGAGATGAGCCCGTCGTTCGTCCTCTGACGCTCCTTGCGCCGCACGGGGTCCCCCGGGGTTCCCCTCGTTCACCATTTGAAAAAGCACACCTTGTCCACTTCATCCCCAAACAGGGACGATGAGGATCGAACGTGGATTGGTTGCATAAACCGTCGTAAAAACCGTCGAAACCGTGTCCGGCCGCCATCGGACCCAGCGCACCGACCGTCCGGGCAGAACGAGAGGTACTGGCGCCATGCAGCACAGCACAGTCCAGGGCCACCTGGTGATGAACCTCGTGGTCTCGCACGAGCTCTCCTTCCGCATCCCGGTGGACCTCGCCTACGAGGCCGGTGACCCGTACGCGGTGCGGTTCACCTTCAACCTGCCCGGCGACGCCCCGGTCACCTGGTTCTTCGCCCGGGAACTGCTCCTCGACGGGATCAGCGGGCCGGCCGGCGAGGGCGACGTGCACATCCACCCCGTCGGCGAGGAGCTCTCGGAGGTCTGCATCGTGCTGCGCTCCCCCGACGGCGCCGCCGTGCTGCGGGCCTCGTCGGCGCCGCTGATCGCCTTCCTGGCGCGCACCGACCGGGTGGTCCCGATGGGGCAGGAGCTCGCCGGGCAGGAACTCGACGCCAAGCTCGCCGACATCCTCAGGGGGCGTGAGAACGCGGGGTGACCGGGGCCGCGGGGCCCGCCGGGACGACGAAGGGGCCCGTACCCGGGTGTACCGGGTACGGGCCCCTCGCGCGGGTGCGCACGACGGGGGTCAGTCGTCGTCCAGGGCCAGGTGCAGGCCCCAGGAGACCAGGCTGATGATCAGCGAACCGACCAGTGCGGCCCCGAAGCCGGTCACGTGGAAGTCCAGGTTCAGCTTCCCCGACGCCCACGAGGTGAGCAGCAGCATCAGGGCGTTGATCACGAAGGTGATCAGGCCCAGCGTGAGGATGAACAGCGGGAACGAGAACAGCTTGACCACCGGCTTGATCAGCCAGTTGACGACGCCGAACACGACGGCGACGCCGAGCACCGTCAGTGCCTTGTGCTGCCAGTCGGCTTTGCCCTGGGCGAGTTGGAGGCCGCTGACGATCCAGGCGGCGACCCAGATGGCCGCCGCGTTGATCAGTGTCTTGATGACGAAACCCTTCATGCCGCCCAAGCCTGGCAGGCAACACGGCCGCGGGGAACCACCACACGGCGGGTTGGTGTTGAATGCCCCTGGTCCCTGAGGTGGACGAACGAGGGAAGGAGACGGTGGTGAAGCTGTTCCGGCTGCACGAACTGGACGCCGAACGCGCCGCCAACGACGGCGCCTACCTGCGGTTCCTGCGCGAACCGCGGATGTCCGCCGGGCTGTACGCGCTCTCCCCCGGCGACACCGACCCGCAGACCGCGCACGACCAGGACGAGATCTACCAGGTGATCAGCGGCCGGGCCGAGTTGACCGTCGGGGCCGAGACGGCGACCGTCGCCCGCGGCACCGTGGTGTACGTCCCGGCGGGCACCCCGCACCGGTTCCACCACGTCACGGAGGAGCTGCGGGTCCTGGTCGTGTTCTCCCCGCCGGAGGACTGAGCAGCTCGGGGCCGGTCGCCCCGTGACCGGACTCCGTGGCCGTGCTCCGTGAGCGGGCTCCGTGAGCGGGCTCCGTGACCGGGCTCCGTGACCGTGCTCCCGGACCGGAATCCGGGCCGGGAACCCCGGCCGTCTAGGGTCGTCCGCATGACCCTTCGCATGCCCCGCAGCCTCACCGAAGAACTCTGGGCGGCCATCGAGCCGGTCTACGCCGAGATCCTCGCCCACCCCTTCCTCGCCGGCCTCACCGACGGCACCCTGCCGCGCCAGGCCTTCCGCCACTTCGTCGTCCAGGACTCGCACTACCTGCGCGACTACGCCCGCGCCCTCGCCGTCTGCGCCGCCAAGGCGCCCGGCGAGGAGGACGTCCGGGCGTTCGCCGACGACGCGGTCGGCGCGCTGGCCGCCGAGCAGGGCATGCACGCGGAGTTCCTGACCGCCTTCGGCGGCACCGCCGCCGAGGCCGCCGCCGAACCGGTGCTGCCCACCACCCGGGCCTACACCAGCTACCTGCTGGCCACCGTCTACGGCGGCTCCTTCGCCGAGGCCGTCGGCGCGGTACTGCCCTGCTACTGGATCTACGCCCGGGTCGGCGGGGAACTGCTCGCCCAGGGCTCCCCGGACCCGCTGTACGCCAAGTGGATCGCCACCTACGGCGACGAGGCCTTCCAGTCCGTGGTCCGCCGGGTGCTGGCCCTCACCGACCGGATCGGCGAGGAGCTCTCCCCGGCCGAACGCCGCAAGGTCGTCGATCACTTCGTGACCACCTCGCGCTATGAGTGGATGTTCTGGGACGCCGCGTGGCGCGGTGAGCGCTGGCCGGTCTGACCCGCCGCGGACCCGCCGCCGACCTGCTGCGGAGCCTCCGGCCGACCGTTCGGCGGGGGTCTCCTGGGGGGTGACCCCGTAGAACCGCAGGGGGTGTTCCCGGGGGTCGGGGTCGGGGTGATCTCGGGGTTCTCTCCGGGCCGTTGGGCCTCGTTCCGGCACTCGGGCCACCGTACGATCGAAGTACCGAAAGCAAGCGGGATGCGGCACCGGACGGCGGCCGACCCAAGGGGAGAAGAGGTACGGACATGGCTGAGCTCTGGAAGTCGCTGCCCTCGTGGGTGCGCAACATCGTCATCCCGGTGCTGGTCCTGGTACTGGCCTGGAACATCGTCGCCTTCGTGTTCGGCGTGGTCGGGGCGCTGCTCGGCATCGTGATCAAGCTGCTGGTCGTCGTCGGCATCGCGGCGGCCGTGGTCATCCTGGTGAAGAAGGCCGCCAAGGGCTGACCCCCTCCCCGAACCGCCGCCCTGAGGCCCGGTCCCCCACGCGGGGAGCCGGGCCTCGGCCGTTCCCGGGAAGCCCCGCGCGTGCGCCCCCCGCCGCGCCCGCCGCCGGGCCCGCGCCCCGGGCCCGCGCCGGACCCGCTCTGGACCTGCGGCGATCGGCTCGCTACGGTGTTGGGCGTCATGTGCAGGCAACACCGCCTGCGACGCGGGAGCTCGGAGCACCGGGCTGAGAGGGCGCTGACCGGACCGTCGACGGACGGACCGACGGCTGCGTCGACCGCAGGAACCTGGACCGGGTAATGCCGGCGTAGGGAGTAGAGGTCAGATGACCACGTTCGAAGCACAGCCGCAGCCTGCCCGGAACGCCCCCAGCAGCGAGCGCACCGGCTACCCCACCCCGGCCTGGAACAAGGCCTACCGCGACGGATCGCGCCCCGACCTGCGCGTCCCGTACCGCGAAGTGCGGCTCACCAACGGCAAGTCCGTCCCGCTGTACGACACCTCCGGCCCGTACACCGACGCGTCCTACGAGCCCGACGTGCGCCGCGGCCTGCCCGCCCTGCGCGACTCCTGGATCCGTCAGCGCGGCGACGTCGAGGAGTACGACGGCCGCGAGGCGCGCCCCGAGGACGACGGGATCAAGCACACCTCGCCGCGCGGCGGGAACCTGCGCAACCTGGACGCCGTCTTCCCCGGCCGCCCGCGCCGTCCGCTGCGCGGCCGCGGCGGTGTCGCCGTCACCCAACTCGCGTACGCCAAGCGGGGCGTGGTGACCCCGGAGATGGAGTTCGTGGCGCTGCGCGAGGGCCTCGCGCCGGAGTTCGTGCGCGCCGAGGTGGCCCGCGGCCGGGCCGTCATCCCGGTCAACGTGAACCACCCCGAGGTCGAGCCGGCCGTCATCGGCACCAACTTCCTGGTGAAGATCAACGCCAACATCGGCAACTCGGCCGTCACCTCCTCGATCGAGGAGGAGGTGGAGAAGATGACCTGGGCCACCCGCTGGGGCGCCGACACCGTCATGGACCTCTCCACCGGCCGCAACATCCACACCACCCGCGAGTGGATCCTGCGCAACTCCCCCGTGCCGATCGGCACCGTGCCGCTCTACCAGGCCCTGGAGAAGGTCGACGGCCGGGCCGAGGACCTGAGCTGGGAGGTCTACCGGGACACCATCGTCGAGCAGTGCGAGCAGGGCGTCGACTACATGACCGTCCACGCCGGCGTGCTGCTGCGCTACGTCCCGCTCACCGCCCGCCGCAAGACCGGCATCGTCTCGCGCGGCGGCTCGATCATGGCCGCCTGGTGCCTGGCGCACCACCAGGAGAACTTCCTCTACACCAACTTCGAGGAACTCTGCGACATCCTCGCCTCCTACGACGTGACCTTCTCCCTCGGTGACGGCCTGCGTCCCGGCTCGATCGCCGACGCCAACGACGAGGCGCAGTTCGCCGAGCTCAAGACCCTCGGCGAACTCGGCCGGATCGCCCGCGAGCGCGACGTCCAGGTGATGATCGAGGGCCCGGGCCACGTCCCGATGAACAAGATCAAGGAGAACATGGATCTCCAGAAGGAGATCTGCGACGAGGCGCCGTTCTACACCCTCGGCCCGCTCACCACCGACGTCGCCCCCGGCTACGACCACATCACCTCGGGCATCGGCGCCGCGATGATCGCCTGGTGGGGCACCGCGATGCTCTGCTACGTCACGCCCAAGGAGCACCTGGGCCTGCCCAACCGCGACGACGTCAAGACCGGCGTGATCACCTACAAGATCGCCGCCCACGCCGCCGACCTCGCCAAGGGCCACCCCGGAGCCCAGGCCTGGGACGACGCCCTCTCCGACGCCCGCTTCGAGTTCCGCTGGGAGGACCAGTTCAACCTGGCCCTCGACCCGGAGACCGCCCGCGACTTCCACGACGAGACCCTCCCCGCCGAACCCGCCAAGACGGCCCACTTCTGCTCCATGTGCGGCCCGAAGTTCTGCTCGATGAAGATCTCCCAGAAGATCCGCGACGAGCACGGCGACGGCTCCAGCGCCGTGGCCACCGAGTTCGACCCGGAGGCCCTGGCCGGCATGCAGGCCATGTCCGAGGAGTTCAAGGCCCACGGCAACAAGGTCTACCTCCCCCTGGCCGACTGACGCCCGGGGACGGGGGGGGGGGCGGGGGGGGGCCGGGGGCGCGGCGGCCCCCCGCGTGGGGGGCGCCC
>NZ_JBHTRF010000056.1:0-57026 GCF_042796115.1 Kitasatospora sp. NPDC056446
GGGGGGGGGGGGGGGTGGGGGGGTGGGGGGGGGGGGGGGGGCGGGCCCCCGACCCCCCCCCCCCCCACGGCAGTTCATGAGCCCGTGCGGGCTGCTCGGCCCGAGGGCCGCGGAGCCCGTGCGGGCTGGTGAGCCCGTGGGCCGGTCCGGTTCCGAGCGGTCCGGCCCACGGGCAGTCGGTGCGGGCCCCTGCCGGGCCCGGCCCCCGAGGGGGCGGGTGCTACTCGCCCAGCGCGGCGCGCGCGTCGACGAAGGCCGCGATGGCGCGCTCGACGTCCTCGGTGGAGTGCGCCGCGGACAGCTGCACCCGGATCCGGGCCTTGCCGTGCGGCACCACCGGGTAGGAGAAGCCGATCACGTACACCCCGCGCTCCAGCAGCAGTTCGGCGAGCCGGCCCGCCTTCGCCGCGTCGCCGATCATGACCGGAGCGATCGCGTGGTCGCCGGGCAGGATCTCGAACCCGGCCTCGGTCATCTTCGTGCGGAACAGCGCGGTGTTGGCCGCGAGCCGCTCGCGCAGCTCGTTGGACTGCTCGACCAGGTCGAGCACCTTCAGCGAGGCGGCCGCGATCACCGGGGCCAGCGAGTTGGAGAACAGGTACGGGCGGGAGCGCTGGCGCAGCAGCGCGACGATCTCCCGGCGGGCGGCGACGTAGCCGCCGGAGGCGCCGCCGAGGGCCTTGCCGAGGGTGCCGGTGATGATGTCCACGCGGTCCATCACGCCGTGCAGTTCGGGGGTGCCGCGCCCGCCCGCGCCGACGAAGCCGACGGCGTGCGAGTCGTCGACCATGACCATCGCGTCGTAGCGGTCGGCCAGGTCGCAGATCTCCCGCAGCGGGGCGACGTAGCCGTCCATCGAGAAGACGCCGTCGGTGACGATCAGGCGGCGGCGGGCGTCCTGGGAGTCCTGGAGCTGCTTCTCCAGGTCGGCCATGTCGCGGTTGGCGTAGCGGTGGCGGCGGGCCTTGCTGAGCCGGATGCCGTCGATGATGCTGGCGTGGTTGAGCGCGTCGGAGATGACGGCGTCGCGGTCGTCCAGCAGGGTCTCGAAGACACCGCCGTTGGCGTCGAAGCAGGAGGAGTAGAGGATCGTGTCCTCCTGGCCGAGGAACGCCGAGAGGCGGTCCTCCAGCTCCTTGTGCACGTCCTGGGTGCCGCAGATGAAGCGGACCGAGGCCATGCCGTAGCCCCAGCGGTCCAGGGCGTCCTTGGCGGCGGCGAGCACCTCGGGGTGGTCGGCCAGGCCGAGGTAGTTGTTGGCGCAGAAGTTCAGCACCTCGCCGGGCCTGCCGCCACCGGTGACGGTGACCGCGGCGCTCTGCGGGGTCCCGATCACCCGCTCGGGCTTGAACAGGCCGGCCTCGCGGATCTCGTCGAGGGTGGTGGCGATGTCGGCGCGCACGTTGTCGAACACGGCAGGCTCCTTTGGCGTCGGCGGGGTGGCTCGGGCGGGTGACCGGGGTGGCTCGGGCGAGGTGGCCGGGGCTGCTCAGGCGGGTGGCCGGGGCTGCTCGGGCGGACTGGCTCAGGCGGTCCAGTCGAGGATGATCTTGCCGCAGTTGCCGCTCGCGGCGTCGTCGAACGCGGCGGTGAAGTCGTCGGCGGCGTACCGGCCGGTGATCACCGGGCTGAGGTCCAGTCCGCCCTCCAGCAGCACGGACATCGCGTACCAGGTCTCGAACATCTCGCGGCCGTAGATGCCCTTGATGGTGATCATCGAGGTGACGATCGAGGCCCAGTCCACCGGGAACTGCTCGGCGGGCAGGCCGAGCATGGCGATCTTCCCGCCGTGCGTCATGTTGGCGATCATCGACTGCATCGCCTCGGGGCGGCCGGACATCTCCAGGCCGACGTCGAAGCCCTCGCGCAGGCCCAGCTTCTGCTGGCCCTCCTCGATGGTGTGCTCGGCGACGTTCAGCGCCAGCGTCACACCGACCTCGCGGGCCAGGTCCAGCCGGTACGGGGAGACGTCGGTGATCATCACGTTGCGGGCGCCGGCGTGCTTGGCGACGGCGGCGGCCATGATGCCGATCGGGCCGGCGCCGGTGACCAGCACGTCCTCGCCGACCAGCGGGAAGGACAGCGCGGTGTGCACGGCGTTGCCGAACGGGTCGAAGATCGCGGCCACGTCCAGGTCGACCGGCACCCGGTGCACCCAGACGTTGGAGGCGGGCAGCGCCACGTACTCGGCGAAGGCGCCGTCGCGGTTGACGCCCAGGCCGACGGTGTTGCGGCACAGGTGGCGGCGGCCGGCCAGGCAGTTGCGGCACTTGCCGCAGACCAGGTGGCCCTCGCCGCTGACCAGGTCGCCGATCGCGATGTCCGAGACGCCCGCGCCGAGCTCGGCGACCTCGCCGACGAACTCGTGGCCGAGGACCAGCGGCGTCTTGATGCTCTGCTGCGCCCAGCCGTCCCACTTGCGGATGTGCAGGTCGGTGCCGCAGATGCCGGTCCGCAGCACCTTGATCAGCACCTCGCCGGGGCCGATCTCGGGCTTCGGGACGTCGATCATCCAGAGGCCGGGCTCGGCCTTCTGCTTGACGAGTGCCTTCACGGGCGACGGCTCCTGACGTGCGGGTGGGACGGCCTGCGAGGGTCGGGCAGGCCGAGGCGGCCCGGTTCGGCGCTCCTGACGGGCGCACTCCGGGCAGGCAGAAATCTGCCTGGTCGGGGCGGGTGCGGTCCATCGAGGAATTCTTAAGGGCGGCCACAGCTGGGCTGAACGATCGTGCCCGAGCAGCGGCCGGCGGCGGGCGCGGCGTGCCGGTGCTCACTCCTTCGGCCGAGCGCGGGGCGCCGTCCGCGACACCAACCGACGGACATTCCGGGGCACTTGGCCGGGGCACCTGGCCGGGGGTGCTTGACAGCGGGCCGCCAGCCGGGCGGGGCACTCGGCTGACGCCGGGCCCGTTCGGATCAGCCGCGGGCCGACCCGCGCGCGCCCCGACGGCGGCGGTGCTTACGGTGGCGGCGCTCCCCCACGGCCCCGTGGAGCAGCGCCCCGGCCTCGCGGGGGCGGCGCGCTCCGGGGCCTTCGCCAAGGGGCCGTCCGCCCCAGAGAGGCGCTCCCGCCACATGACCAAGACCCGACGGCCCCGACCGGCCGCAACCCGTTCGGCCGCCCGCTCGGCCGGCCGCGCGGCCGCCGCCGCCCTGGCCCTCACCGGGCTGCTCGCCACCGCGGCCTGCTCCGGCGACTCCAAGCCCGCCCAGCCGGCCGGCGGCCCGGCGGTCGCCGCCGAGCCCGCCGCGCTCAGCCCGTCCGCCACGTCCTCTTCCTCCTCCTCTGCGAGCGCGTCGTCGGGCGCGGTGGTGCCGCTCACCACGGACGTCACCTCCCGGCTGGACTCCACGATCCAGCAGGTGATGGGCCAGACCTCCGTCCCCGGCATCTCGGTCGGGATCATCACGCCCGACGGGACCTACCAGAAGTCCTTCGGCGTCGCCGACAAGGCCACCGGGGCGGCGATGGACCCCGGGCTGTACTCGCGGATCGGCAGCGAGAGCAAGACCTTCACCGCGACCGGCGTGCTGCGGCTGGTGGACCAGGGCAAGGTCGGCCTGGACGACCCGATCTCCAAGTACGTGGACGGCGTCCCCGGCGGCGACGGGATCACCGTCCGCCAGCTCGGCGACATGCGCAGCGGCCTGTTCCCGTACAGCTCCGACCCGGACTTCGTGAACACGCTGATCGGCGACCCCAACCACGTGTTCACCCCGGACCAGTTGCTCGCCTACGGGTACAAGCACCCGGCCGTGTTCCAGCCCGGCGAGCGGTTCCAGTACAACAACAGCAACTACATCATCCTGGGCAAGCTGATCGAGAAGGTCGGCGGCCAGCCGGCCGGCACGTTCCTCACCGACCAGGTGTTCACCCCGGCGTCACTGGCCAAGACCAGCTTCCCCGTCGACGCGACCATCCCCGACCCGCACTCGCACGGCTACACCAACCAGACGCCCACCGGGGCCGTCGAGGACGCCACCGACTGGAACCCGTCCTGGGCCTGGACCGCCGGGGCCGTCATCACCACCCTCGCCGACCTGGAGAGCTGGGCCAAGACCATGGCCACCGGCGCCCTCGTCCAACCGGCCACCCAGGCGGAGCGGTTGAAGACCCTGCCGACCGGCGACCCCGGCGTCACGTACGGCTTCGGGCTCTTCAACAACAACGGGTGGATCGGGCACAACGGCTCGATGCCGGGCTACGAGAGCGTGGCGGTGTACCTGCCGGACGCCCGGAGCACGCTGGTGATGCTGCTCAACACCGATGTGCTGTACCAGGGTTCGGAACCGTCCTCGCTGTTCGCGAACGCGATCACCAAGATCCTCTCGCCGCGGAACGTCTACTCGATCCCGCCGCAGACGGCCGCCCCCTCGGCGCCGGGCTCGGCGTCCGGGTCTCCGTCCGGGTCCGCTTCCGGCTCGGCATCCGGGTCTCCTTCCGGATCGGCATCCGCCTCCGCCGGCAACTCGCCCTCCTCCGTGCGGGCCTGAGCCGGACCGGCAAGGACATCAGGGGCCCGAACCGTCGATCCGGTTCGGGCCCCTTCTCCATGACGCTCCGTCAGATTCCGAGCACCCGGGACAGGTCGTACGAGACCGGCTCCTCCAGCTGCGCGTAGGTGCAGCTCTCCGGCGTGCGGTCCGGCCGCCAGCGGCGGAACTGCGCGGTGTGCCGGAAGCGGGTGCCCTCCATGTGGTCGTACGCGACCTCCACCACCCGCTCGGGGCGCAGCGCGATCCAGGACAGGTCCTTGCCGCCGGTCCAGCGGCTGACCGCGCCGGGCAGCCGGCCGTCGGCGTGCGCGGCCTCGTCCGCCCAGGCGCCCCAGGGGTGCGCGGCCAGGTCCTCCATCCGCAACGGGGCCAGTTCCTCGGCGAGTTCGCGGCGCCGGGCCATCGGGAAGGCCGCGCAGACGCCGACGTGCTGGAGCCTGCCCCCGGGGTCGAAGATGCCGAGCAGCAGCGAGCCGACCACCGGGCCGCTCTTGTGCTCGCGGTAGCCGGCCACCACGCAGTCGGCGGTGCGCTCGTGCTTGATCTTGAACATGGTGCGCTCCCCCGGCCGGTACGGCTGGTCCAGCGGCTTCGCGACGATCCCGTCCAGGCCGGCGCCCTCGTACTCGGCGAACCAGGTCTGGGCGACGTCCCGGTCGGTGGAGGCGGGGGCGGTGAACACCGGGTCGGCGGCGCCGGCGAGCGCGGCCTCCAGGGCCGGGCGGCGCTCCGACAGCGGCCGGTCCAGCAGGGAGGCGTCACCGAGCGCGAGCAGGTCGAAGGCGACGAAGGAGGCCGGGGTGCGCTCGGCGAGCAGCTTCACCCGGCTCGCGGCCGGGTGGATGCGCTCCAGCAGTTCCTCGAAGCGCAGCCGGCCGTCCCGGGCGATCACCACCTCCCCGTCCAGCACGCAGCGCGGCGGCAGCTCCCGCCGCAGGGCCTCCACCAGCTCCGGGAAGTACCTGGTCAGCGGCTTGCCGGTGCGGCTGCCGAGCTCCACCTCGGCGCCGTCCCGGAACACGATGGCGCGGAAGCCGTCCCACTTGGCCTCGTACTGCATGCCGGGCGGGATCCGGGCCACGGACTTGGCGAGCATCGGCGCCACCGGCGGCATCACGGGCAGGTCCATGCGTCCGATCCTCGCCCGGTTCGCCCCGGGGCGCTCGGCGGGTTCGCCCCCGGGGCGCGCGGCGGGTCCGCCCTGGGGCGGCGGCGGGTCCGTCCCGGGGCGCGCGGCGGGCCGGACGCGCTTAGCGTGAAGGACATGGGCTCAGCCGTGGAACTGGAAGTCGCCGGGCGCACCGTCCGGCTGTCGAACCCGGACAAGGTGTACTACCCCGAGCGCGGCTTCACCAAGCTGGACGTCGCGCAGTACTACCTGGCGGTCGCCGACGGGGTGCTGCGCGCCCTGCGCGACCGTCCGACCACGCTGCAGCGCTTCCCCGACGGCGTCGACGGCGAGTTCTTCTACCAGAAGCGCGCCCCCAAGGGCCTGCCGGAGTGGCTGCCCACCGCCCGGATCGAGTTCCCCAGCGGCCGCTCCGCCGACGAGATCTGCCCCACCGAGCCCGCCGCCGTGCTGTGGGCGGCCAACCTGGGCTGCCTCACCTTCCACCCCTGGCCGGTGCGGCGCGCCGACACCGACCACGTCGACGAGCTGCGCATCGACCTCGACCCGCAGCCCGGCACCGACTTCCACGACGCCGTCCGCGCCGCCCACGAACTGCGCGCCCTGCTCGCCGAGTACGGGCTGCGCGGCTGGCCCAAGTCCTCCGGCGGGCGCGGCCTGCACGTGTACGTGCCGCTGGTGCCCGAGTGGACCTTCACCGACGGACGGCACGCGGTGATCGCCCTCGGCCGGGTCCTGGAGCAGCGGATGCCCGGGCAGGTCACCACCGCCTGGTGGAAGGAGGAGCGCGGCGAGCGGATCTTCGTCGACTACAACCAGATGGCCCGCGACCGCACCATCGCCTCCGCCTACTCGCTGCGCGCCCGGCCCCGCGCCACCGCCTCCGCCCCGCTGCGCTGGGAGGAGCTGGACGACGCCGCGCCGGAGGACTTCGACCTGCGCACCCTGCCCGCCCGCTTCGCCGAACTCGGCGACCTCAACGCGGAGATGGAGGGCGAGGCGTTCCGCCTGGAGGGCCTGCTGGAGCTCTACGCCAAGCAGCTCCACGACGAGGGCCTGGGCGAACTCCCCTACCCGCCCGACCACCCCAAGGCCGCGGGCGAGCCGCCCCGGGTCCAGCCGAGCCGGGCTCGCAGGACGTAGCACCGCCGCCGCGACGCGCCGGGGTACGGCGGGTCGGCGACGGCGGGTCGGCGACGGCGGTGGCGGGCCGGGGGTGGCGTATCAGGGATGACGTGCCAGGGGCGGCACATCAGCGGCGACGTGTCAGGGCGTGACGACCTTCCACTGCTGCTTGGGGTCTGCGGTCCAGGACCAGTGGCCCGCCTGGGTGCCGTTCTCCCAGCTCCAGCCCGGGATCTCCATCGCCCGGAAGCTGTTCCGGTTGAGGATCTCCAAGCCCGGGGTCTGCCAGGAGTTGTCGAAGCTCCACGTCTGGTTGGCCCCGCCCTGGCAGTCCCACTGCCGGATGGGGTCGCCCATTTCCATCCCCCAGTCGGCGACCTCCAGGCACTTCCCGCTCTGCACGTTGACGATCGTGCCGGGGCTCCCGGAGTCGAACTCCCACAGCTGGTTGTCCCCGCCGTCGCAGTCCCACTGCTGCGCCGGGGCGCCGTCGTCGTTGTTGAGGGCGGGGACCTCCAGACACTTCCCGCTGAACACGTTCACCAGCATCCCCACCCGCGGGCCCGACCCCCGAGGGGAGTCGTCCGCGCTCGCGGTCGGGGCGGCGACGGCCACCAGCAGCGCGGCACCGAGTGCCGGAACGAGCGTACGGCGTATCGAATTCATCAGGGCGTTCTCCCATCGACCGGTCCGACTGGCTCCGTCCGGGGGCCGGACCCGCCCGGTGGGCGCGACACTTCGTCCGCACGTCCACGCCCTGCGGAATCCCCCGAACGATCTCGCACACTACTGCCTGGCTCGACCCCGAACCACCGGAGCACCGCCCGGCGTTCGGCATAGGCTGGTGCCCGTCGAACGGACCGATCAAGGGGTGGGGCGTGCGGAAGCTGGCGGAGTTCATGACGGGGGCGGCGAACGGTGAATTCCCGCCCCCGGACGGCTCGGTGACGGTGGTGCCGCAGCCGGACCCGCGCGAGGCCGGGGTGGTGGCCTTCGCCGCGCACGCGGTCGTCTTCACCGACGAGGACCCGGAATGGGTGCACCGGACGCTCGCCGCCGCGCCCGGCGACCCGCTGTCCGCGCCGCTCTGCCCGCCGTTCCTGACCGCCTTCGCCGAGCGCACCGGCCGGACCGTCAACAACATCGACCTGCTGTCGGTCGCCGACCGCCTGCCGGGTGAGCCGCCGCTGCCGACGAGCGAGGTCCTGGACCGCGAGCACCCCCGGGTGGTCCGGGCGCTGCGCTACCGCGAGGACGTCCGGGTGTTCACCGCCGACGGGGGCGTCCTGATCCTCGGCCGGGGCGTGGCCGGCCGCTGGGAGTGCGCCGTCGAAGTCGACCCGCACGCCCAGGGCCGGGGCCTCGGCCGCGCCCTCGCCACCGCCGCCCGCCACCTCGTCCCGGCGGGCGAGGCCGTCTGGGCCCAGCAGGCTCCGGGCAACGCCCCCAGCGTCCGCGCCTTCCAGGCGGCGGGCTACCGCCCGGTCGGCGCGGAGGCGCTGCTGGTGGTGGGGCAGCCGTAGCGCGCGACGACGGGGGCGGCGCCCGGGAATGCGCCCGGGGCGGCGGCGGTCACCAGCAGCGCGGCGCCGAGTGCCGGGACGAGCGTGCGGCGTGTCGGGTTCATCGGAGCGTTCTCCCGTCGACCGGTCCGACTGACTCCGTTCGAGCCCGGACCGGTCGGCGGCAGGGCGCGTTCTCCGTGCACCGACGGCCTCCGGCCTCTCCCCGCCCGGACAAGAGCGCGCCCTACCCTCCGGTGGCCGTGCGACCCGCCATGTACCCGCCCGCCGGGGCGAGTCCGGCGATGGTGCGCACCGCGTCGGCGATCTGCCCGTCGGTCAGGTCCCCCCGGGCGGTCAGCCGCAGCCGGGAGATGCCGTCCGGCACGGACGGGGGCCTGAAGCAGCCGACGGCGAGGCCCGCACGCCGGCAGTCGGCGGCCCAGGCGACGGCGGCCTCCGGGCCCGGGGCGCGGACGGAGACCACGGCGGCGTCCGGCTCGCAGGCGTGCAGGCCGGCGGCGGTGAGCTGCCGGGCGAGGGTGCGGGCCACCTCGCGGGCGCGCTCGGCGCGGGCCGGTTCGGCGCGCAGCAGGCGCAGCGCGGCGAGGGCGGCACCGGCGGCGGCGGGGGCGAGGCCGGTGTCGAAGATGAAGGTGCGGGCGGTCTCGGTGAGGTGGCGGATCACCCGGCGGGGGCCGACGACGGCGCCGCCCTGGGAGCCGAGCGACTTGGAGAGCGTCATGGTGGCGACGGTGTCGGGCCGCCCGGCGAGTCCGGCGGCCGTGAGCGCGCCGGTGCCGCCGGGGCCGAGCACTCCGAGCCCGTGCGCGTCGTCCACCAGGAGGGCGGCGCCGTGGGCGCGGGCGGCCTCGGACAGGGCGGGCAGCGGGGCGGCGTCGCCGTCCACGGAGAACACCGAGTCGGTGACGACCAGGGCCCGCCGCCGGCTGCGCCCGGCGAGCGCCTCGGCGACGGCGGCCGGGTCGGCGTGCGGGGCGCGGTGGACGTCGGCGCGGGAGAGCCGGCAGCCGTCGATCAGCGAGGCGTGGTTGTAGGCGTCGGACACGATCAGGGTGTCCGGGTCGGTGAGCGCGGTGAGCGCGGCGAGGTTGGCGGTGTACCCGGAGGAGAACACCAGGGCCGCCTCGGCGCCGCAGAACTCGGCGAGCTCGCGTTCCAGTTCGGTGTGCAGCGCAGTCGTCCCGGTCACCAGGCGCGAGCCCGTCGCCCCGCCGCCCCAGCGCAACGCGGCGTCCGCCGCGGCCCGCGTCACCACGGGGTGCCTGGTCAGCCCCAGGTAGTCGTTCCCGGCGAGGTCGAGCACCGGGTCCTCGGCCGGCCGGCTGCGCAGCGTCCGCGTCAGCCCGGCGTCGGCACGCAGCGCGGCGGTCTCGTCGAGCCAGTCGAAGACGGTCTCGGGCGCGAGGACGGCGGGGCGCGGTTCGGAGGCGAGGGGGTGGCTCATGCCCGGCACTCTGGCATGCCACCGCGCGTCGGGCAACGTGCTGATCGGCACATGTTCAGCGGCACCGGATACTTACTGTTTACCTGAATTTAACCATAACATTTCCATCAGTTCACGTGATTTCCTATCCACGTTCGATTCCTACTACCCTCCCCGATGTTACGAGCACGGGGGGAAGTACACATGACCGACCTGGAATTCGAGCGCCGGATGAATCCGTGGCTCTTCGACGGCAACGGCAACCTGACCGAAGCGGCGAAGAAGCAGTTCCCGGACCTGGCGGGAGCCAACAACGCCCCGGTCTCGCTGGACACCCCGGGCGGCGGCAAGACCGTCGCGGTGAACCCGGGGGTGCTCCAGCAGGCGGCACAGAACGCCTTCGCGCTGCGGGACGCCGTCAAGACCGAGTGCGCCCAGCCCGGGGACCACATCAGCGCGGCGGCCGGCGCGCTCAAAGGCTGGGCCCTCGGCACGGTGCTCCCCGCGTTCTGGACGACGTGGACCAGCCAGGCCGACGGCCTCCGGAGCACCGTCGGCGACATCGGCACCAACCTGCAGACCACCGCCCAGGGCTACGCCAAGACCGAGACGGACATCCAGGCCGGGTTCGCACAGCCGAACACCAAGTCCTGACAGCCGCGCGAGCAGGAAGGCAACGACGATCATGGTGACGTTCAGCCAGCTCAGGCAGGTCGACCTCGGCAGCCTCGACTCGGCGGCGAACGACTTCGAGAACCTGGTCCGCACGTGGGACCTCACCCAGCGGATGCAGAACGAGGTCATCGGCACCGTCCGGCAGTCCGGCTGGCACGGCGACACGGCCGGCCTCGCCACCGCCAAGCTCACCTGGGCCCGCGACCAGATCCACGCCGCCTTCGAGGAGGCGTCGGCCATCGCCAAGACCCTCCGCGACGCCCACCACGAGTTCACCGCCGCGAAGACCGACCTCGACACCGCCGTACGCAACGCCACCGCCGACGGCCTCACCGTCGACGGCGAGGGCGCGGTGCACTGGCCCCCTCCGGCCACCCAGGAGGACAAGCGCGACGCCGAGTACGCCAAGAGCTGGCAGGCCAAGGCCGAGACCACCGCCAAGGCCATCGGCGACGCCCTCACCCGCGCCACCGACGCGGACCTCGCCGCCACCAACGCACTGGGCAACGACACCGGCAGCGACGGCACCGTGTTCAACGCCAACCCGGTCGGCGGCCTCCCCGAGGAGGAGGCCAAGGAGGCCAGGCACATCCTCAGCCTCGGCGGCAAGGCCAGCGACGCGGAGCTCGCCAACCTCCGGAACCTGCTCCAGCGCCACAGCACCGACCCGCGCTTCGCCGCCTCCTTCTACGGCAACCAGGACCCGCAGACCTTCCTGGCGCAGTACGGCGCGATGGCACAGAGCGCCGACTACGCCGGCAGCACGGCCCGCACCGTCGCGGTCAAGGACATCCAGGACGGCCTCGGCCTCACCCTCGCCACCGCGACCGACCCGAAGCAGCAGCCGCACGTCTCCGACGACTGGGAGACCAAGCTGCGCGCCGCCGGCGCCAAACAGATCCCCGTCCCCCCGGGCGCCGACCCGGCGCACAGCCCGTACGGCTACCAGATCCTCGGCAACGTGCTGCGCAGCGGGAAGTACGATCCGCACTTCCTCGACCCGATCGCCGAGCACGTCACCCAGCTCACCAACGAGAACCCGATGCGCTGGGACGCGGCCACCAAGGCGGCCTACCCCTTCACCGAGCTCAAGTTCATCGGCGTGCCCGACAAGGACGGCAACGTCCGGGGCATCAACCCGATGTCCGCCGTCCTGGACGCGCTCGGGCACAGCCCCGAGGCGGCCACGAGGTTCTTCCACGACGCGCCGACGACCTACAACCCGGACGGCACGGTCAAGAGCCACGGCGGCGACAACACCTACCTCAAGATGCTCACCGACCCCGGCTCCCGCTCCCTGCTGCTCGACCAGCAGTACCCGCCCCGGCCGAACCCCGGCACCGCCGACCCCTTCGACGTCACCTCCCTCGGCCACGCCCTGGAGGCCGCCACCACCGGGCGGGCGTACGACGACGTGCACGGCAAGTTCCCTCCGCACACGAGCGAGATGAACAGCGTCATGCAGCAGGTCGTGACCCGGTTCGGCGACGAGGGCGGCCCCGCCCTGATCAACGGCGGACTGTTCTCGAACCTCAACGGCAGCCTCGGCCACATGACCGCCAACTACATCGGCGACGTCCAGGACGCCCTCGAAGGGGCGGGCGCCAAAACGCACCTCTTCGACCAGACGAAGGTCGAACGGCTGGTCGGCACTCTTGGCCGCGACCCCGACGCCTACGCCTCGATCGCCGCCGGGCAGCAGGCGTACACCACCGCCCAGATCCAGGACGTCTTCGCCCATCCCGAGCTGCACAAGGACCTGACCGTGGCGGTCGAGAACATCGCCAAGCCGGCCGGCCAGGTCAACGGCCTGATCACCAGTGCCATGATCGACGAGGTGTACACCAAGCACGCCGCCAGCGACGCCGAGTACAACGCCGCGATCGACACCAAGCGGGAACTCGCGGGCCAGCTCTGGTCGTTCGCCGGGGACGCGCTGAAGGAGCGGGCCCCGGTAATCGGCGAGGGAATCGACACCGCGGCCAACCAGATCATGGACAACGTCGCGAACGGCTACAAGGTGGACACCCGCGACGCCGCGAGCGTCGAGGCCGGTGAGGCGAAGCACAGGGCCGAGATGAACACGCAGCAGGCGATCGTCAACGCGGTCCGGGACGGCGGCCGCGACGCGGGCGTCGACCCGAACTACGTGAACGACCTGGCCCGCCGCGCCGCTCAGGAGGAGAACACCGGCTACGCCAGCGGAAAGGTCTCCTTCGACACTCATCTCCCGAAGGAGTAGGACCGTGAACCATGGTTGACGTCGCCCACATCATCCCGCCCTCCCCCGACGATCCGCCCCGCCGCCCGTCCCCGGTCCGGCCCTGGCACGCCGCCGTCGCCCTCGCGGTGGCCGCAGTCGTGGGCGGCGGGCTCTTGGTGTGGAAGCCGTGGCAGTCGGTAACGCTGCCGGAACACGCTTGCTGGTCCGTTCTGGGCAAGGACGACCTTAAGCCGATCGCCGGGCCGGACGGGACGGTTCGTGAGCCTGTCCCCAGTGAGCACATCGCGACTCCCACGAAGTCGGAGAACGCCTCCACCCGCAGCTCCTGCATCGTGTGGCGGGAGAAGGGGTACCTCCTCGACATCGACATCAAGCCCGCCTGGGCCGGAATCGATGCGGACCGCGCAGAGGACGCAAGAGCCGGAAAGGTGACCCCACTGGACCTCGGGGCCGGTGCCGTGGGCTGGGTCGGGGTCTCCGACGAGAACCGGCGACAGACGGCCCGGCTCTACGTGCGGTGCGACTTCGAGATGAGGTCCGACTACGGCCGGCCCGCTCCCCAGTACTTCGACGTGCGGGTCACCGGCGACGTCGTGGACGGTACGTCCCCCGCAAGGGTCCGCCAGGCATACGCCGACATCGCCCTCAAGGTCGGTCGCGCCGCCGCGACCGCCTACGAGTGCCGTAACACCGCGCAGCTGCCCGTTGCCGCCCCCCGCGTCCCTTCCTGATGCCCGGGCTTTGCCCGGGGTGGCGGCGAGCAGGCAAGATAGCCGGGTGACCCTCCTTGATCTGATGCCGAAGCCCGCCACGCCCGACGCGCTGTACGAGACGTTCGCCGCCTGGACGGAGGAGCGGGGGATCACGCTGTACCCGGCGCAGGAGGAAGCGCTGATCGAGCTGGTCTCGGGGAACAACGTGATCCTGGCGACGCCGACCGGCTCGGGGAAGAGCCTGGTGGCGGCCGGGGCGCACTTCGCGGCGCTGGCGGAGGGGAAGCGGACCTTCTACACGGCGCCGATCAAGGCCCTGGTGTCGGAGAAGTTCTTCGACCTGGTGAAGATGTTCGGCACCGAGCAGGTCGGCATGATGACCGGCGACGCGAGTGTGAACCCGACCGCGCCGATCATCTGCTGCACCGCCGAGGTGCTGGCGCAGATCGCGCTGCGCGACGGCACCCGGGCGGACATCGGCCAGGTGGTCATGGACGAGTTCCACTTCTACGCGGAGCCGGACCGCGGCTGGGCCTGGCAGGTCCCGCTGCTGGAGCTGCCGCAGGCGCAGTTCCTGCTGATGTCGGCGACGCTCGGCGACGTCCGCCGTTTCGAGGAGGACCTGACCCGCCGGACGGGCCGTCCGACCACCGTGGTGCGCAACGCGACCCGCCCGGTGCCGCTGTTCTACGAGTACCGCCGCACCACCATGCACGACACCCTGGAGGAGCTGCTGCAGACCGGCCAGGCGCCGGTCTACGTCGTGCACTTCACCCAGAAGGAGGCGGTGGAGCGGGCGCAGTCGCTGATGAGCATCAACATGTGCTCGAAGGCGGAGAAGGAGGCCATCTCCGACCTGATCGGCGGCTTCCGCTTCACCACCAAGTTCGGCCGCAACCTGTCCCGCTTCGTGCGCCACGGCATCGGCGTGCACCACGCCGGGATGCTGCCGAAGTACCGCCGTCTGGTCGAACGCCTCGCCCAGGCGGGCCTGTTGAAGGTGATCTGCGGTACCGACACGCTCGGCGTCGGCGTCAATGTGCCGATCCGCACGGTGCTGTTCACCGCGCTGTCGAAGTACGACGGCCAGCGGGTGCGGATCCTGCGGGCCCGTGAGTTCCACCAGATCGCCGGCCGCGCCGGGCGGGCGGGCTTCGACACCGTCGGCCAGGTGGTGGCGCAGGCGCCGGAGCACGTGATCGAGAACGACAAGGCGATCGCCAAGGCCGGGGACGACCCGAAGAAGAAGCGCAAGGTGGTGCGCAAGAAGGCGCCGGAGGGCTTTGTCGGCTGGACCGAGGAGACCTTCGACCGGCTGATCGGCGCCGACCCGGAGCCGCTGGTCTCCCGGTTCAAGGTGAGCCACGCGATGCTGCTGTCGGTGATCGGCCGCCCGGGCAACGCCTTCGAGGCGATGCGCAAGCTGCTCACCGACAACCACGAGGACCGGCCGGCGCAGCGCCGGCACATCCGCACCGCGATCGCCATCTACCGCTCGCTGCTGGAGGGCGGCGTGGTGGAGCGGCTGCCGGAGCCGGACGCCGAGGGCCGGATTGTCCGGCTCACCCTGGACCTCCAGGAGAACTTCGCGCTCAACCAGCCGCTGTCCACGTTCGCGCTGGCGGCCTTCGAACTCCTCGACCCGACCTCGCCCACGTTCGCGATGGACGTGATCTCCGTCGTCGAGGCGACGCTCGACGACCCGCGCCAGATCCTCGCCGCCCAGCAGAACAAGGCGCGCGGCGAGGCGATCGGCGAGATGAAGCGGGACGGCATCGAGTACGAGGAGCGGATGGAGCGGCTCCAGGACATCACCTACCCGAAGCCGCTGGAGGAGCTGCTCACCCACGCCTACGAGGTGTACCGCCGGGCGCACCCGTGGATCGGCGACCACCAGCTCCAGCCGAAGTCCGTGGTCCGCGACCTGTACGAGCGGGCGATGACCTTCTCGGACTACGTCGGCTTCTACGAGCTGGCGCGTACCGAGGGCATCGTGCTGCGCTACCTGGCCGGCGCGTTCAAGGCGCTGGAGCAGACCGTCCCGGAGGACGTGAAGACGGACGACCTCAAGGACGTGATCGCCTGGCTCGGCGAGCTGGTCCGCCAGGTCGACTCCAGCCTGCTGGACGAGTGGGAGCAGTTGGCCAACCCGAGCGAGCCGGCCACCCTGGAGGTCCGGCTGGACGACAAGCCGGCGCCGGTCACCGCGAACGCGCGCGCCTTCCGGGTGCTCGTCCGCAACGAGATGTTCCGCCGGGTCGAGCTGTGCGCGCTGGAGCACTACGAGGACCTCGCGGAGCTGGACGGCGAGTACGGCTGGGACGCGGACCGCTGGGCGGACGCCATGGACGGGTACTGGGAGGAGTACGACGACCTCGGCACCGGCCCGAACGCGCGCGGCCCGAAGATGCTGATCATCGAGGAGGAGGACTCCTCCTGGCGGGTCCGGCAGATCTTCGACGACCCGGAGGGCGACCACGACTGGGGCATCAGCGCCGAGGTCGACCTGTACGGCTCGGACGAGGAGGGCCGGGCCGTGCTGCGGGTGACCGCGGTGGACCGGCTCGGCGGCTGAGGGCGGCACCGCCGGAGCCGTCTGACGGCTCGTCAATCGCGTTGAGGGGGCCCGGCGTTGCCGGGCCCCCTCGGGCGTTCACTGGTCAGCTTTCACGGGTCAGCATTCACGCGTCAGCGCTCGTGCGTCGGCGTTCACGCGTCAGCGCTCGTACGCCGGCGTCCGCGCTCGGGCGGCGTTCCCGCAGGAGCCCCCCGTCCACACGGACGGATCCCGTCACATCCAGACGAACGGCGAGCCCGCCACGTACGAGATCGCGCGGGTGGCCTCGTCCAGGCTCTGCTCGGCGCTGGGCGCCGTGCCGGTCGGCGTCGAGGCCGGGGCCGGGGTGGTGGGGGCGCCCGTGCCGGTCGGGGTGGGGGCCGCCGAGCGGCCGTCGCCGATCCGCGAGCTGGTGACCGTCACGTAGTGCCCGACGGCCTCGACCCGAGGTTCGCCGCCCTGCTTCCCGCCGGCGGCGGGCAGCGCCGGGGCGGTGGTGGCGTCCGCGAGGATGAAGGCGACCGCGCCGGGCTTGGCCCGCAGGGCCTCGGCGGCCCTGGCGGCGGCGGCCTGGTCGGCGAAGCGCAGCAGGGTGACGCTGCTGAGGACGGGGCGGTCCTGGCCGCTGAAGCTGACGGTCAGGTAGGCCTGGCAGCCGCTGTCCTTCAGGGGGTCCTGGGCGCGGTCCTGGAGCGTCTCGGCGCAGTTCTCGCCCTGTCGGACGCCGTTGCGCCGCGCCTTGTAGCCGGCCGCCTCGACCACCCGCTGGGCGGGGAAGTAGTTGTCGACGTTGAGGCCTTCGGGGTCGGTGCGCGGCGGCGGGGTGCCGACCACCGGCGGGGTGCCGGCCGAGTCCTTGGTGGACGGGCCGAGCCCGGGTATGTAGTCGCCGGGCATCGGCCTGGTGATGATCCATCCGCCGGCCACGACCACGCCGACCATGACGATCCAGCCCGCCGTGCGACGGCCGCCCGGTCGTCGGCCCGGTCTGCGGCCGGTCCCCTCGCCGATGCCGGCCCCCTCGCCGGTCCGCTGCCCTGCCCGGCCTTCCTGGCCCTCTCCCGGAGTCGGGGTGCGCTCCCCCTGCGTGGTCATGGCGGAGATTCTAAGCAACCCGGGCGTGGCGTGGGTCACGGGGTCGGGGGTTGTCGATCACGGTCCGCCCGCCGTCCGGACGGGCCGTTCGCTACTCGTCGGTAATCTCTGCTCCGGCTCCGCGTCAAGCTCGTGACCAGCGACGGAGCCGTGACCTTCGACACTGTGGCAATCGGCACATCCTCACACCGATCTTCTGGCGGGTTTGCTCTGGCGCCGCTCGATCGCCACCAGGCAGGATCGGCCCCATGGATCTGCTCGATACCCTCACCGCCAAGGGCCTGCGCGGCGAAGTCCCGACCCGCGAGGAGGCCCTGGCCGTCCTCGCCACCACCGACGACGAGCTGCTCGACGTGGTCGCCGCGGCCGGAAAGGTGCGCCGCCGCTGGTTCGGCCGCCGGGTCAAGCTCAACTACCTGGTGAACCTGAAGAGCGGGCTCTGCCCCGAGGACTGCTCGTACTGCTCGCAGCGGCTCGGGTCCAAGGCCGAGATCCTCAAGTACACCTGGCTCAAGCCGGACCAGGCCGCCGACGCCGCCCGCGCCGGGGTGGCCGGCGGCGCCAAGCGGGTCTGCCTGGTCGCCAGCGGGCGCGGCCCGACGGACCGGGACATCGACCGGGTCACCGACACCATGGCCGCCATCAAGGAGGCCGACCCGGCGGTCGAGATCTGCGTCTGCCTCGGCCTGCTGTCGGACAACCAGGCGGAGCGGCTCAAGGCGGCCGGCGCCGACGCCTACAACCACAACCTCAACACCTCCGAGAACACCTACGGGACCATCACCAAGACCCACACCTACGCGGACCGCGTGGACACGGTGCAGAAGGCGCACGGCGCCGGCCTGTCCGCCTGCTCCGGCCTGATCGCGGGCATGGGCGAGACCGACGAGGACCTGGTCGACGTGGTGTTCGCGCTGCGCGAGCTGGGCTCGGACTCCGTCCCGGTCAACTTCCTGATCCCGTTCGAGGGCACCCCGCTCGCCAAGGAGTGGAACCTCACCCCGCAGCGCTGCCTGCGCATCCTGTCGATGGTCCGCTTCGTCAACCCGGACACCGAGGTGCGGATCGCCGGCGGCCGCGAGGTGCACCTGCGCTCGATGCAGCCGCTCGGCCTGCACGTCGCCAACTCCATCTTCCTCGGCGACTACCTGACCAGCGAGGGCCAGGCCGGGCAGACCGACCTCGACATGATCAAGGACGCCGGCTTCGAGGTCGAGGGCGCCGGCGAGGCGACCCTGCCCCGCCACCGCGCGGACGTCGCCGAGGCCGCCCACGCGGGCGGCTGCGGCAGCACCGCCTCGGCCTGCGGCACCGCCGCCTCCGGCTGCGGAAGCGGCGGCGGCTGCGGCCCGTGCGGCGGGCACGCGCACTCCGCTCCGGATGCCGCCGTCCCCGAGGCCGCCCCGGAGGCCACCCCGGAGGCCGCCACCCCGGAGGCCGCCGCCCCGGAGGGCTCGGACGACGACGGCCTGCGCAGCGACCTGGTCAAGGTCCGCCGCCGCGGCGCCGGCACCGAACTCGCGCCCAACGCCTGACCCTTCGGGCCGCCCCCGCCCGCCTGGAACCACGCCGGAGATACCTCACCATGCCCCCGCTGTCCGCGGACACGCTGCTCACCCTCGACCGCGCCCACGTCTGGCACCCGTACGGGCCGATGCCCGGCACCGTCACCCCGTACGTGGTGGAGTCCGCCTCGGGCGTACGGCTGCGCCTGGCCGAACCGGTCGCGGGCGGGCAGCGCGAACTGGTCGACGGGATGTCGTCCTGGTGGGCGGCGATCCACGGCTACCGGCACCCGGTGCTCGACGAGGCCGTCCGCGAGCAGCTGGGGCGGATGAGCCACGTCATGTTCGGCGGGCTCACCCACGAGCCCGCCGTCCGGCTGGCGGCCCGGCTGGTCGAGATCACGCCGGAGCCGCTGCAGCACGTCTTCCTGGCCGACTCGGGCTCGGTCGCGGTCGAGGTCGCGATGAAGATGTGCCTCCAGTACTGGCAGTCGACCGGGCGGCCGCAGAAGCGCCGGCTGCTGACCTGGCGCGGCGGCTACCACGGCGACACCTTCCACCCGATGTCGGTCTGCGACCCGGACGGCGGGATGCACCACCTGTGGGGCGGGGTGCTGCCCGGGCAGCTGTTCGCCCCGCAGCCGCCGGCCGGGTTCGACGCCCCGCTCGACCCCGAGTACGCGGCCCGGTTCGAGGAGTTGATGGAGCGTCACGCCGACGAGCTGGCCGCCGTCATCGTCGAACCGGTCGTCCAGGGCGCGGGCGGCATGCGGTTCCACTCCCCCGCGTACCTGCGGATGCTGCGCGAACTCTGCGACCGGCACGGCGTGTTGCTCGTCTTCGACGAGATCGCCACCGGATTCGGCCGCAGCGGCGCCCTGTTCGCCGCCGACCACGCGGGCGTTTCCCCGGACGTGATGTGCCTCGGCAAGGCCCTCACCGGCGGCTACCTGACCCTGGCCGCCGCGCTGTGCACCGGCGAGGTCGCCGACGGGATCAGCCGCGGCGAGATGCCGGTGCTCGCCCACGGCCCGACCTTCATGGGCAACCCGCTGGCCTGCGCGGCCGCCAACGCCTCGCTGGACCTGCTGCTCGGACAGGACTGGGCGGTGGAGGTCAAGCGCATCGAGGGCGGCCTGCGGGACGGCCTCGCCGCCGCGGCGGACGTACCGGGCGTGCGCGACGTGCGGGTCCAGGGCGCCATCGGCGTCGTGCAGTTGGACCACCCGGTGGACGTCCCGGCGGCGACCGAGGCGGCCGCCCGGGAAGGCGTCTGGCTGCGCCCCTTCCGGGACCTGATCTACACGATGCCCCCCTATGTGACGGAGGACCGGGACGTGGCACGGATCGCCGCCGCCGTGACCGCCGCGGCGGTGGCGGCATGAGCGCGGGCGACGCGGTCGCCGCGGGCGGTGGCGGCAGCGCGGCGGCGGCCGGTAGGGGCGCGCGCATCCTCTTCGTGACCGGGACCAACACCGACGTCGGGAAGACCGTCGCCACCGCGGCCGTCGCCTCGGCGGCGCTCCGGGCCGGGCGCACCGTCGCGGTGCTCAAGCCGGGACAGACCGGCGTCACCCCCGGTGAGCCGGGCGACGCGCACGAAGTGCGGCGCCTGGCAGGCGAACTGACGTACCATGAGCTGGTCCGCTACCCCGAGCCGCTGGCCCCCGACACCGCCGCCCGGCGGGCCGGGATGCCGTACCTCTCCCCCGCCGAGGTGGTGGCCGAGGTCGCCGCGCTCGCCGCCGGCCACGACCTGGTGCTGGTCGAGGGCGCGGGCGGGCTGCTGGTCCGCTACGACGACGAGGGCCGCACCCTCGCCGACCAGGCCCGGGCCGTGCTCGACGCCGGGCTCCCGGCCGAGGTGCTGCTGGTGGCCTCCGCCGGTCTGGGCACCCTCAACATCGTCTCCCTCACCGCCGAGGCCCTGGCGGCGCGGCGGCTGCCGCTCGCCGGCGTCCTCATCGGCTCCTGGCCCGCCGCCCCCGGCCTCGCCGAGCGCTGCAACCTCGCCGACCTCCCCCGCTCCGCCGGCGCCCCGCTGCTCGGCGCCCTGCCGGAACGCGCGGGCACCGCCGGGGACTTCGCCGCCCTGGCCGTCGCCTCGCTGGCGCCCGAGCTGGGCGGGACGTGGAACGCGGAGCACTTCGCGCACGCCCATCGGGCCGAATAGGCCCGGCTTCGCTCGAAGGGGTGATCTCTGCGCCCGAACCATGGGTACGGGCGCTACCGGCTCAATACCGTTCCTTCCATGACAGACGGGCTGACCGTGGACGAGGCCCTGCGGGCCTTGGCCGCCCTGGAGGCGGCATGGAACAACGACGACGAGGCACTGTCCGCCCTGGCGACGGGCAGTGCCGACGAACAGCCGCTGCCGGCGCTGGTCGCCGCGTACGGCGAGCACGCCATGGACACCCTGATGGCGCTCGCCTTCGGCCTGCGTTCGAGCATGAGCGACGAGGAGATCGCCGAGATCTCCGACGCGGTCAGCTCCAACATCGGGGCCAGGATGAGTGCCCTGCTGACGCAGACCCTCAAGGCCTGGGGCACGGTGGCCGCCGGCGACGACCTCGGCGTCACCAAGATCATCGCCCATACGGTGATCGACGCGATGAGGGCCGTCACCGAGGACCCCAGCAAGACCGAGGTGCTGCCGCTCATCGCGACCTTCCGCAGCTACGCCCTCAACGGCGTCTGAGGAAAACCGACTTCGGGGCGCAGCGGTTCTTGCGCGGGCTTCGAGGGTGCTCGAAGCCCGCGCCGCTACGTGCCCGCCCTCATCCACCCGGCCGCGAAGGCGAACCCGCCCGTCGAGGCGGCGAGGAAGACGAGGACGAAGACCAGCCCGGCCGCGGCGGCGGACACCCGCTCGGGAACGAGGAGGAGGACCGCTCCGGCGAGCACCAGGCCGCCGACCGCGATGGCGCCGGCGCCCGCTACGGCCGCATACCTCTGCGGAGGACGACGACCAGCCGTTCGACGACGTCCGGCCGGGCCGCGCCCAGGTCGATCAGGAGGACGCCGGTCTCCTTGACCGAGCGCCAGTCGATCCCGAGGGACGGAAGCTTGACCTCGGCCGCGCTCAGGACGGCCTGGAGGTCGTCGAGGACGTCGGCCGCGATGCGACGGTCCTCTGCCGTGATCTTGCCGATCATGCTGCTCATGGGGCATCTCACTGTTCGGAGTTCGTGATCCAACGCGCCTCGGTGTCCCACTCCAGGCCGCCGCCGGGGGGACGCAGGAAGGCCCGGCCGTGCTGCCACCCCATGAAGGCGGCCCAGCGGCCCGAGCGGACGTCGAAGACCCGCTCGCCGAGAGCGGAGGGGCGGTAGGGGTCGGAGGGCGGCGCCACCCGCCGCACGGGCTGCGCCGCCGGGGAGATGAGGTCGGCGCTCATCCGCGCCTCCGGGATGGCGTCACCGCACCGCGGGCACCGACAGGGCGGGAAGTTCCGCCGCAGGATGAGGCTTTCACCGGATTGATTGTTCGTCATATCCACTGACTAGTTCCTTTCTGTTTCCATCCCCTCACCAAGCGTGGCCATTCGTGGCTAGCATCGGAAGAGCTTCACTTTGACAGCGAGTACTGTGGAAATGGGTGGTCATCGTGCGCCAGCGGAAAGTGGACCCGACCTCATCTCCGGACGCGGCCATCGGCGTTCAGCTCCGGCGGTTCCGCCAGGCGAGGGGACTCACGCAGGTCGGACTCGGACGGCTGACCAGCTACAGCGACTCGTTCATCTCCATGGTCGAGAACGGCGACCGGCCCGCACCGCTGAAGCTCGTCCAGCAGTGCGACACGGAGCTCGACACCTGCGGAGCGCTTGAGGTCCTGTATTGGACCGCCAAGGCCAGCACCTTGATCGGCGGATTCCTCGTGTACCTCGAACACGAGGCCAAGGCCAGCGCGCTCAAGATCTACGAGCTGAACCTCATTCCCGGGTTGATCCAGACGCGGGCCTACGCATCTGCGATCATCAACGCCGAGGCGCGACGGGGTGAGATTCCTGGGGACAAGGTCCTTGAACGCCTGAATGTCCGGATGGCACGGCAGGCCATCCTGTACCGGGAACCCGCCCCCTCGATCCACATCGTCATGGAGGAGAGTTGCCTCCGGCCCGTTGGCGGGCCCTTCGTCATGGCCGAGCAGCTTCGTCGGCTTGAGAGTCTCGCCGCCCTCCCCCACATCATGTTGCAGATCGCGCCGTCCAGCCTCGGCGAAAACCTCCCGACGGTCTGGCCGTTCACGCTTCTCCGTTCCGCGGGCCAGCCATGGATGGCCTACCTCGAAACCATCCAACGCGGCTACGTCGAGCGCGAGGACGAGGACGAGATTCGTTCCCTCGCAAGGACTTACGATTGGCTCCAGGCCCAAGCCCTCTCATGTGCGGACACGCTGGCCCTCATCCGCGCGCGTCTCAAGGAGTACCAATCCATGTTCCCCATCGCAGCCGCCAAGCCCGTCTCCTGGCTGAAGTCCTCGTACAGCAGCGGCGGTGGCAACTGCATCGAGGTCTCGCCCGGCCGCCCGGACATCCTCCCCGTCCGCGACAGCAAGGACCCCCACGGCCCTCAGCTCGCCTTCGGCCGGGACGCCTGGCACTCGTTCGTCTCCGGCATCAAGGCCGGCGACTTCGGCACCGTCTGACCAGGCCCCGACGCCCAACAGAGGTACAGCCCCTTGCGATTACCCCACGACCCGGGTCCGCTCGACTTCTCCTTACTCGGCGCGCTGCGGGTGCGGCGCTCCGGCTCCACCATCGAACTGGGCGCGCCTCGGCAGCGGTCCGTCCTGGTCGCCCTGCTCCTGCGGCCCGACGCCGTCGTCCCGGTCGATGAGCTGATCTCCGACCTATGGGGCGACGAGCCCCCCGGCTCACCCGTCGTCACCCTCCGCTCGTACGTCTCGCAGCTGCGCAGGCTGCTGGAGCCGGCCCGCGAGACGCCGACCGTCCTGCTCTCCCGGTCCGGTGGCTACCGGCTCGCGATCGAGCCGGACCGCATAGACCTGTGGTGGGTCAAACACCTTCACGAACTCGCCGGGAAGGCCTCCACCCCGCAGCGGGCCCGGGACCACCTGCGCGAAGCCCTCTCGCTCTGGCGCGGCGAGCCTCTCGCCGACCTGCCCGGCCCCCTCATGGACCGCGAGCGCCGCCGCCTCTCGGAGCTTCGACTCACCCTCCGGGAAGAGCTCCTCGCCCTCGACCCTTCCGCCGACCGGCTGCCGGAGCTGGAGTCACTCGCCGCCGAACACCCCTTCCGCGAACGCCTCCAGGCCCTGCTCATCCGCACACTGCACCACAACGGCCGCACGGCCGAGGCCCGCGCGGTCCACGACGCGCTCCACTCCCGACTGGTCGAACACCTCGGGATCGAGCCCGGGCCCGACATCACCGCCCTGCGCCACGAGCTGGACCCGGACCCGGACCCCGACCAACTCCCGCCCTCACCAGAGCACTTCACCGGCCGCCGGACCCAAGTGGCCGACGTCGCCCGCGCGCTCGCCGACCGCACCACCCCCGGACTGCGCCTGGTCACCGTCACCGGCATGGCCGGCGTCGGCAAGACCGCCCTCGCCGTGCGCGCCGCCCACACCCTGCGCCCGGACTTCCCCGGCGGCCGTCTCTACGCCGACCTCCGAGGCGCCGACCCGGTAGCCGCCGACCCGTCCGACATCCTCGCGGAGTTCCTGACCGCCCTGGGCATCCGCCCGTCCGCCGTACCCGGGACCCTCGCGGGCAGGTCCGCCCTGTTCCGGACGGCCACCACCGACAGACGGCTGCTCATCATCCTGGACAACGCCCTGGACGACGCCCAGGTCCAGCCCCTGCTGCCCGGCTCCTCCGACTGCGCGGTGATCGTCACCAGTCGCACCGCCCTGCCCGGCATCCCGTCCGTCCTGCGCATCGCACTGGACGTGTTCAGCACGCCGGAGGCCGTCGACCTGCTGGACTCGGTCATCGGCGCCGCCCGCCGGTCCGCCCAGCCCGCCCAGGCCGAGCTGCTGGTCGAGGCCTGCGGCCGTCTCCCGCTGGCCGTGCGGATCGCGGCCGCCCGGCTGGCCGCCACCCCGGGCCGGCCGATCGCCGAACTCGTCCGCCTCCTGGCCGAGGACCGCGAGGGGTTACCCGCGATCGAGCAGGTGTTCCAGCTCGGCTACCGGCTCCTCCCGCCACCCCTGGCGACGGCCTTCCGGATGCTCTCCTGGGTGGAGCCGGACATCGGCCTGGCCTCGGCGGCCGCCCTCCTCGGCCTGCCCGAGCGTCAGGCCGAGGACGTCGCGGAGGCCCTGGTGGACCAGGCCCTGCTGGAGTCGACCGGCGCCGGGCGGTACCGCTTCCACGACCTGGTCCGCGCCTTCGCCCGGCGGACGTCCCTGCGGCACGGCCACCACGAACGAAGCTCCGCCCACCGCCGCCTGCTCGCCCTGCTGCTCACCCGCGCCCGCACGGCCTTCGCCCTCGCCGTGCCCGGCGACCCGGTGGCCGACGTCTTCGGCGGGCCGCTTCCGCAGCCCGCCGGCGGCCCGGTCTTCGCCGACCTGGCGGCCGCCCGCCGCTGGGCGCGGGCCGAGACCCCGGTCGCGGTGGCGCTCGCGGCGGCCGTCGCCGCCGAAGCCCTGCGCGGCACCGCCGGCACCCTGCGCGGCACCGCCGATGCCCCGCGTGACAGCACCGACGGTCTTCGCGGCACCGCCGACACCCCGCCTGACACCGCCGACGACCGGCCCGCTCCGGCAGCCGGGCCACGCTGCGCCGTCGACCTGCTGATCGCCCTCAGCCCGCTCGGCCTGGGCGCCTTCGGCGGCCGGGCGGAGGAGGCGGCCCGGCTGCTCGTCACCGCCGCCGTCGCGTCCGGGGACCGGGCGGCGGAGGGCCGGGCCAGGTTCCTGCTCGGCACGGTCCTGCTGGCCGCTGCCCGGCTCGCCGAGGCGGGCAACGAGGCCCGGCTGGCCGCCTGCGCCTGCCAGGAGGCGGACGACCCGGCGGTGCTCCGGCAGGCCCTCAACGACCTGGGCCTGATCGCCCAGGCCGAGGGCCGGCACGACGAGGCGATCGCCGCCTTCGACCGGGCGGCGGAGCACGCCCGGCGGCTCGGCCACCGTTCCGGCGAGGTGGCGAGCGCCGCGAACGCCGCCCTGTCCCGGATCCGCAGCGGGCAGGCCGCCGGGGCGGTCGAGACCTGTCGGCGGCTCCTCGCCGACCCGGGCCCCGGCGGAACCGCCGACGCCGGGGTGACCGCGTACGTGCACTACGTCCTGGGCATCGCGTACCAGGTGCTGGGCCGACTCGACGACGCCGCGGCGCAGTTGCGGTCCTGCATCGACTGCGCGGTCCTGGTCGGCGACCCGGACCGAGAGTCGGCGGCGCGGAGCCGCCTGGCCGACGTCCTGCGCCTGCTCGGGCGGGTCGACGAGGCCGGGCAGCAGGCGGAGCGGGCGCTGGGCCTGGCCGCCGAGGGCGGGCGGCAGCGTGAACTCGCCCTCGCCCACCTGGTGTCGGCCGGCGCGATGGCCGCCCGCGGCGACCACCTCGGCGCGCTGGAGCACCAGGCGCGGGCGCGGCTCCTGCTCGACCGGCTGAGCGCGACGGAGAGCGCCGACGCGAAGCTGATGCTGACCGCCCTGGCCACCGCCGACCGCGCCCTCAGTCCCCGCGCGGAACGATGATCACCAGGCCCGTCCCGTTCCACGCGATCCTGTTCGCCAGGCACTGCACGTCGGGCGACCCGCCGCAGGCCTGCGCCGGCGGCGCGGCCGGGGAACCGTGCGACGGGAAGCCTCCCCCGCCCAGGGCGACGGCGGCCGGCACCGACGCCAGCACCGCCCCGGCGACCGCCGCGCGGACGACGGCCCTACGGACAACAACCTTACGGACGACGAACCTTCGCACCACTGAGGACGCTCCCTACTCGCGTGTGGACAAGCGTCCGCAGGTTCGCAGGGGGCGGTAGACAAGCGATCAACATGCCACCCGTGCAGGCCTCAGCGGGCCTCAGCGCGACTCAGCGCGACTCAGCGGGCCTCAACGGGTCTCAACGGGCCTCAGCGGGCTTCCCGGACCGTGAACGAGCCGGAGTTCCACCGGACGCCCGCCGGGCCGCCGGTCGGCCAGTCGTGGTCCAGCCGGCGGCGGTCACGGCCGAGGGAGCCGAGGTCGAAGGGGCGCAGGGTGCCCGCGACCAGGCCGGTCGCCTCGGCGGCGGTGAGCGGCATGACCGTCACGTAGCGGGAGTCGTCACCGCCCATCCAGTCGACGAGCTCGGTGAAGATCCAGACAAACCGCTGCGAACAGCCCCGGCAGCGCCGGACGTCCACCGAGAAGTGCGAGCCGTCCACCACGTCGGCCTCGTGCTCGAAGCCCTGCCGCTGCCCCCGCCACACCGCCTGTGCGTCCTCGCCGTAACACGTCGCACAGCCGAACTCCACCATCGGCCTTCTCATCGGTCGACTCCCCGTTCCGCGTGTACCGCTCCGCCTGTCCCGCGATGTCCCGTCGCGGGCCATGATGCCCGGAGCGGCGCCGGGCGTCAGCGGATTGCCGGGGCCCGTACGGCCGTCCCCCGGCCCTCCGCCGGGCCACCCGGCCCGGCGGCCACCCCGGCCGAGCCTCCCGGCGGTGGCGGGCGGAAACCCCCGCCCATGCCCCGTACGCAGGGGCGACGCCCCGCCGGGCCCGCCCGGGAAACCCCTCCCGGCCCGCCGCCCGCACCCCCGTCCACCCGGACGAGGGAGGCGGCAGACCCCCGCCACCAGACACCCCGAAGGTGAACAATTCACGGCCCGTTTCCACACCGTTCGTACACCCGGACGGTGCATCGGGCCACCCGGTTGACGCACCGGCCGCCCGGACGGCCGCCCGGACGGACGTCCGGGCGGCCACGTTCCGCCGCGTCGACTACGCCGACGCGCGCCCTTCCCAGAAGTCCCGCACCTTGGAGTCCTCGGAGTCCCGGTCCAGGATCCTGGCAGCACGGACCTGAAGCTTGATCCGCACCTTCCGGTTCCCGCTGGCCGACAGAGTCTCGCTGGTCGCCAATCCCTCCTCGATCAGTGCGTCCACGAATGGCCTCCACTCGGCCTGGTACTCCCGGATCCACTTGAGCCGCTGGTCGTCCGGGAGGTAGTTGCCCGATTGGAGGGTCATCGGTCCGATCGCGCCGAAGTCGATGTGCTGGAGGAAGTAGACCGCAGCGTCCACCGCGACCGGTGTCACCGTCTCCTGGACCCCTGCATCCACCACCCCTGCGTTCAACTTCCGCAGGGCATGCAGGATTTCCGGCCGACGGTAGTAGCTGGCCCGGCCGCCCAGGTGGAGCTCCCTCAGGTCATGGTGCCGAACCCCCTGCAGCCCGGACAGATCCGTACACGTCTGGGGCACGGTCAGGACGCGGACGACGGTGTTCGTCAGGGAGACGTTCCAGTTCCTTCCGGAGGGCACGGCCAGGGCCGGCAGGTAGCAGCCGACGAGTTCTGTCCGCAGCTCCGTCGACTGGCCGAGGTCGACCGGACCACTGAAGGTCGCGCCCTTGATGCCGTACTCGGGTGCTTGCGAGGTCGCCCGCATGCTCGCCGACCAGAGCGACCCCAGGTTCCGCGCCGCCATGTCACGGCCGGCCGCGGATACGCGGTCGGCCGATGCCGGATCGAAGTCGCGCACGACGTCGACCAGCTCGTCCGACCCGATCTCGGCCGCCACCCGCCGCGTCATGGCCGACCGCCACTCGACCGCGCACAGCAGACGCTGGACGGAGCGGTTGTCGCCTCTGCGGATGTTTCCGATCACCAACTGGGCGAGGAAGTAGTCGAAGAACAGCTCGTGCTGGAAGGCGAACCGCCGGCCGCCCTCGTCGTCGGGGCGTGCCTGGGCCGTCATGCCACACAGGACCGAGAGCCGCTTCCGCAGGTGTGCATAGTCCTCCTCCAGCTCCTTGGGGTCGTCCACCCCGAGGACCATCGCGGCGGACCACTCCAGGCTGTCCAGGTCGACCTCACGCTCCTTGTTGCCGACCATGAAGTCGACCACGTGCTCGAAGACCTGGCTGATCTGCTCCCGGGTGAGCATCGGGGCGTTCCCGTTCGCGGGATCCCGGAGCTTGTCCTCCTCACGGACGAGGTAACCCGCCACCAGGTGCCCCATCAGATCCGACGAGCCGCCGGACATGTCGCTGCCCTGGCGCGCCAGTTCGACGAACGAGCGGGCGAAGAAGGGGAGTCCGAGCAGTTCCCAGTCGTCCTTGCTGATGCCGCTCAGCCGCGACGCCGGGACCCCGTTGTCGGTGAGGAACGTCCGGCTCTCCTCCCGCCCCCACTTCTGCATCTCCGCGATCCGGTGGCGGACCGTGTCGCCGATCCTCTCGGCCTTCCGGAGGCTCTCCCGGAACTGGTTCTCGTAGTACGACGAGCGGGCCGAGACGACCAGGATCCCCCGCCCGCCGAGATCCTTCAGCCAGGGAAGCAGGTCGCCGACCGCGTCGTCGAAGCCGGCGCCTCCGATGAGCTCGTCGAACCCGTCGACGAGAAGGGCGATCACGCCGTTGCGGCACAGCGTCTTCACCGCGCCGGCGGGGAGGTTCCGGGTCTCGCTCGTCGCGTGGTTGACCGCCTCGGTCAACCCTTTCAGGACGCGGCCGGTCGACTGGATGTACAGCAGGAGCGGTCGGTCGATGTCACCGGGATCCGACACCTCGGCGAGTTCGGCGGCCCGCTCCAGCGCCACCGTCAGCATGGCCCTGGTCTTGCCGATGCCGGCCTCGCCGTTGACGAAGTAGAGCAGGGTCTGCGCCTGTTCCACCCCGATGTTGTTGTCGAGGTGGTCGATCAGCTCGTTGAACGGCTGCGCCGGCGGCTCGGCGCCGCGCGAGCCGAAGTCCTTGACGACGACGGTGGCCGGGCGCAGCACCACCTCGGACTGCCAGTTCAGTTGGTCCTTCTCCTCCGCCCTCAGGCGGTCCTCCAGCTCCTCCATCTCCCACTGGAGTCGACGCGCCGCCACGGGCAGGTTCGCGATCGTCCGCAGGAAGGTCCGGTACGACACCCAGGTGTCCGTCCCGGAGCGCCACTCCCGGCGCTCGTCCGGTCCGGTCCTGAACCGGTCGTTCCGCTCCTCGGGCCCGCTGCTCGCCGCCTGCGACCAGGTGATGGCGAACCCGGTGTCCCCCAGGCTCGGCGGGGCGTCCTCGACCTTCACCGGGAGGTGCTTCTCCCGGAACGGCTGCAGGTCCGCGACCACGTGTTCGAGGAAGGTCTTCCGGGCTCTGTCGCGCGGTCCAGGTTTCTTCACCAGCGTCTCCAGCCACCCCACCGTGTCGGCGGAGACCGCGTAGGTCAGCGTCCACTTCGCGGGCCCGAAGGACATGTAGGACGGCTTCTGGCCGTTGAAGCCGGAGAAGACCTGCCAGGACCCGTCCTTCGAGGCGTAGAAGAACGGGAAGAGCTGCACCCGCTCGCTCCCGTGCACCAGCACCGGGCGGCCCTCGGGACTGCCCGGTTCGATCTCGATCCGGGCGTCCGCCAACCCGTCCGCGACGACGTCCCAGAGCCTCCGGACCGGGGCGTCCACCAGCTTCTCCCAGGCCGCGCCGACCGGGCCGGCGTGGCTGAGGTGGTCGCGGAGCAGCTTGAACTTCGCGAAGGGCACGTCCTTCCCCGGGCCCTCACCGTGGAGCCGGACCAGGTCCTCGACGGCCGAGCGCACCCGGGCGACGACCAGGCCGTTCTCCGTGACTTCCCTGGTGTCACGGCTCAGTGCCACCAGACTCTCCTCCCAGTCGCGGTAGCCGGGAGACCGCCCGGGCCCGAATTCCTCCACTCCGGCGGACCGGAGCGTGCAGACGGCGAGCAGCGTGGTGAAACGCAGCAGGAACTCCAGGGCCGCGACGCTCTCCCGGGCGTTCCGGACCTCCCCCGGCACCGCCGGGGCGTAGGCGCCTTCCAGCCTGCGGAGTACGGCGACCGCCGGTTCCGGTGCCTGCCAGACCATGTCGAGGGCCCTCCCGTTCGATTGACTTTCCGTCAATTCCCATGGGTGCACAAAGCAGGGTGGCATCGTAGCGGCAGCCCGGGCACGGCTCGAACCGGTTTGCCGTCAGGCCCGTTGCGGGGGTTGCGGGTTGTCGACGAGGAGGTCGTGGCCGACGTCGGTGAGGGTGTGGCGGACCTGCTTGCCCTCCCGCCGGGTGGCGATCAGGCCGGCCGCGCGCAGGGCGACGGCGTGCGCGGAGGCGGAGGGCGGGGTGACGCCGAGCCGGTGGGCGAGTTCGGTGGTGGAGCAGGGGCTGCCGGCGACGGTGCGCAGGACGCGGGCGCGGGCGGGGCCGAGGACGGTGGCGAGGCCGTCGGCGGCCGGCGGGCGGGACGGGGGTTCGGCGGCCGGGGAGCCGACCGGGTGGACCAGCACGCTCTGCCGGTCGTGGCCGGCCAGGAGGCCGAGGCCCTGCTGGACGAAGTAGTTGGGCCGCAGTTCCAGCCCCCGGCCGCCCAGCTGGAAGGTGCCCTCCGCGTCGCCGAGGGTGCACTCCAGGACGCCTTCGTCGCGCCAGGTCGCCTGCGGGTGCAGGGAATCGAGCATCGCGCCGATGCCGGAGCGGGCGGCGGTGCGGGCCCGGTCGGCGATGTCGGCTTCCACCAGGCGGCGGATCTCGGGCCAGTCCGGGGCCAGGCAGGAGCGGAACAGCGCCCAGGCCGCGTCGCCGACCTGCCGCAGGCCTTGGGTGCCGTCGTCGCGCAACCGGGCGAGGGCGGTGGGGAGTTCGGCCTCGGTGCCGAACATCGCGAGGTCCTGTTCGAAGGTCTGCCGGGTGATGGCGAGGATCGCGTCGAGTTCGTCGGTCAGCTGCCGGCGGACGGCGTCGAGGTCGGCCGCCATGAAGTTGGGGACGCCCATGCCGCTGGCGTTGACGAGGTCGAGGAAGGGCCCGGCCCGGTGCGGCACATGGCGCCGGGCGTCCCGCCACCAGCGCTCGCTGCGCGGCCCGACGCAGGCGTGGACGCCCAGCCGGGCGGCGCCGGTCATCAGGTGGTCGAGCGGCGAGACGACGAACCGGGTCCTGGCGAGGTCGGCGACGCCGAACCCCAGTGTGATCACGAACCCTCCCCAGGCTCCCCGCAGCCGCCCTGACCTGGCACTTCCTTGACCATTAGGCCCCGAGGCTAATACATGGCCGCCCGGCCGCCGCGCTTGGCATGCTCTCCCGGGTCGCGGGGCCGGGTCGCAGGGCCGGGTCGCAGGGAGACGGGAGACGGGAGGGCATTCGGTAAACCGAACGATCTCCGTCAGTGGTCGGGCCGCAGCGCGGGCTCCTCCGCAGCGTCGGCGAGGTGCAGCCGCTGCTCGGCGCGGTACTGGAGCAGCAGGACCGAGCGGACCGGCTCGCCGCCCAGGGCGGTGTACGAGTGCGGCAGGGCCGCGTCGAAGCCGACGTAGTCGCCCGGGCCGAGCTCGACCTCGCGGCGGCCCGCCCGGACCCGCAGCCGGCCGGCCTGGACGATGGTGTGCTCGGTCCCGATGTGGCCGCCGGAGATCTGGGTGCCGTCGGTGCGCACCTGCTGGTCGTAGACCTCGAACACCACGTCCCCGGCCTCCGTGCGGCGCAGCAGCCGCAGGTCGACGCCCCGGCCGCTCAGCACCTCGGCCTCGGCCGCCCGCACCACCGTCACCTCGTCGGCAGGGCGGCCCTCCACCAGGTCGGAGATCGGCACGCCGAGCACCCGGGAGAGCCCGAGGACGGTCTCCAGCGTCGGGTTGCCGGCGCCGGACTCCAGCTGGGAGAGCGTCGCCTTGCCGATCCCGGCCCGCCGGGACAGCTCGGACAGCGAGAGCCCGCGCTGGGCCCGGACCCGCTTCAGGTTCGCGGCGAGGACGCCCCGGACGGACTCCGCGGCCGGGACGGACCCCCCGACCTCCGAGGTCACCGCCACCCCGCCGCCGACCGATTCCTCGGAACCGTTCACGCTCGACCTCTTCTCTCCCGGCACCGTTCGATATACCGTACGGGACGCATGCCTACGGACGGGGCAGCGTAGCGAAGCACCTCGCATCCACCACCCTCACCAGGAGACCGTAGTGACCGAGCCCGCCGACACCATCAAGTACCGGAAGAACGGCCTGACCCGCGGCGTCACGGACGAACTCGCCGAGAACATGAAGCAGGGCTGGGCCGACACCGAGCGCACCGCCCTGGAGCCGGTCCCCCAGGCCGCGCACACCGCCCGCCGGCGCGCCGAGCTGTCCGCCGCCTTCCCCGGCGAGCTGCTGGTGGTCCCGTCCGGCACCCCCAAGGTCCGGGCCAACGACACCGACTACCCGTTCCGCCCGTCCTCCGACTACGCCTACCTGACCGGCGACCAGTCCCAGGACGCCGTGCTGGTCCTGGAGCCGGCCGGCGAGAGCGGCCACACCGCCGTCCTCTACCTGCGCGACCGCTCGGAGGTCGACAACGGCGAGTTCTGGCTGGACACCCACGGCGAACTGTGGGACGGCCGCCGCAACAGCCTCACCGAGAGCGAGCGACTGCTCGGCCTGCCCTGCCGGGACGTCCGCACCGTCCGGGCCGACCTGCGCGCGGCCACCGGCCCGGTGCGCGTGCTGCGCCGCCACGACGCGGGCGTCGAGGCGGCCCTCGCGGACACCGCCGTCGCCGAGCGCGACGAGGAGTTCGAGGTCTTCCTGTCCGGGCTGCGCCTGGTCAAGGACGAGTTCGAGATCGCCGAGCTGCGCTTCGCGTGCGAGGCCACCGCCCGCGGCTTCGAGGACGTGGTGCGCGTCCTCGGCACCGACACCGCGACGGCGGAGCGGCTGATCGAAGGCACCTTCTTCGTCCGGGCCCGGATCGAGGGCAACGACGTGGGCTACGGCACCATCGCCGCCGCCGGCCCGCACGCCACCACCATGCACTGGGTGCGCAACGACGGCCACGCCCGGCCCGGCGACCTGCTGCTCCTCGACGCGGGCGTGGAGACCAACCACCTCTACACCGCCGACATCACCCGCACCCTCCCCGTCGACGGCCGCTTCACCGATCTCCAGCGCAAGGTCTACGACGCCGTGTACGCGGCCCAGGAGGCCGGCATCGCGGCGGTGAAGCCGGGCGCGGACTTCCGCGACTTCCACCGCGCCGCACAGCGCGAGCTCGCCGAACACCTCACTTCCTGGGGCCTGTTCGGCGACCTGACCGCCGACAAGGTGTACGAGCTGGGCCTGCACCGCCGGTTCACCCTGGCGGGCACCGGCCACATGCTGGGCATCGACGTCCACGACTGCGCCCACTCGCTCACCGAGATCCACGTGGACGGCCCGCTGAAGCCGGGCATGGTGCTCACCGTCGAGCCCGGCATCTACTTCCAGGAGAACGACCTGACGGTGCCGCAGGAGTACCGGGGCATCGGCGCGCGGATCGAGGACGACATCCTGGTCACCGAGGACGGCAACGAGAACCTCTCGGCCGGCCTCCCCCGCCGCTCCGACGAGGTCGAGGCCTGGCTGGCCCGTCTGCGCGGCTGATTCCTCCCTCCCGGATGGGGCCGACCTCCGGGGCGGCGGGTGCCCGGCATCCGCCGCCCCGGAGGTCAGCCGCCCAGCGGCTTGACCCAGCGGCTCCACCGGGTCTCCGGCGCGTACCCGGCGGCCTGCCAGGTTCGGTGGCCCAGGGCGTTGTCGTGGAGCACCATGGCGTCGGCCCGCCGGCCGCCGAGCGCGGCGAAGCGCTCCTCGGCCGCGGCCAGCAGGGCCGCTCCGATGCCCCGGCGGCGGTGCGCGGGGTCGACGGCGAGGCGGTAGAGATGGCAGCGCCAGCCGTCCCAGCCGGCGATCACGGTGCCGAGGAGGGCCGTCGGGTCGTCGGCCGGGGTGGCGACGATCAGGCAGTCCGGGTCACGGGCGAGCAGCGCGGCCACGCCCGCCTCGTCGTCCGTGATGCTGGTGCCCTTGGCGGCCCTGGCCCAGAGGGCGAGCAGGGCCGGGATCTCGTCGGGGGTGGCGGGGCGCAGGACGATCGGTTCGCTCATACCGGCCTGTCTACCAGCAGGTTTCGCCTCGCCACGGGGAATTCCACTCCCCGGACGGGCGCCGGGTCGGACCGGCTGCGGCCAGAACCGGCGCGCGGACGGGCGGCGGGCCGGAGGCCCCCGGTCGCGCCCCGCCCGTCAGCCGCCGAGCCGCCACACCGTGGTGGTCTTGACGGCGGTGTCCTCCAGGTCCGCCACCACCGGCACCCGGTACTCCGCGACCGCCGTGAACCGGTCACGCGGCAGGTAGGCGCGGCCGGGGTCCCCGACGACGACGGTGGCGCCGCGCGCGGCGGCCCGCTCCAGGAAGGGCAGGAAGCGGGCGGCCATGGCCCGTTCGTAGAAGACGTCGCCCGCGAGCACCACGTCGGCCGGGGCGCCGTCCCCGTCGACCAGGTCCACCAGGGCGCCGTCCACCCGCACCCCGTTGGCCTCGGCGTTCAGCCCGATCGCGGCCACCGCGTAGGCGTCGATCTCGGCCGCGCGCACCGAGGCCGCCCCGCGCAGCGCGGCGGCCACCCCGACCAGCCCGGATCCGGCGGCGACGTCCAACACCGTACGGCCCGCCACGAGTTCGGGGTGGTCGAGCAGGTAGCGGGCGACGGCCACCCCGCCCGCCCAGGCGAAGGCCCAGAACGGTGGCGGCAGCCCGGCCCGCCCGCGCGCCCGCTCGGTGGTCTCCCAGAGGGTGATGGCGTCCTCGGCCATGTGCAGGCGGATCTCGGGCACGAAGGGGACGGGCTTCAGCTCGGTCTCACGCCGGATGAGGGCGAGGTCCTCGGCCGGCTGAAGGGTGCGCAGCTCACTCGGCATGTGCGCAGCATAGGGCCCGTACGGGGGTGCGTACGCACGGTCGGCGGGGCGGGCGACCGACACCGGTGGTCCCGCCGCTCCCGTCCGCTCCCCGCCGGCCCCGGCCGTCCGGGTCACCCCCGCTCGTCCACCACGCGCTTGATCTTCCCGACCGAGCGCTCCAGCGTGTACGGCTCGACCACCTCGACCGCGACGGTGACGCCGACCCCGTCCTTCACCGCCCGGACGATCGCCTCCCGCGCCGCTTCCCGCTGCTCGGCGGGCGCGTCCGGCCGCGCCTCGACCCGGACGGCCATCCGGTCCAGCCGCCCCTCCCGGGTGAGCCGCAGCTGGAAGTGCGGCGCGACGCCCGGGGTGCGCAGCAGGACCTCCTCGATCTGGGTCGGGAAGACGTTGACCCCGCGCAGGATGATCATGTCGTCGCTGCGCCCGGTGACCTTCTCCATCCGCCGGAAGGCCGGGCGCGCGGTGCCGGGCAGCAGGCGGCTGAGGTCGCGGGTGCGGTAGCGGATGACGGGCAGCGCCTCCTTGGTGAGGGAGGTGAAGACCAGTTCGCCGCCCTCGCCGTCGGGCAGCACCTCGTCGGTGAACGGGTCGACGATCTCCGGGTAGAAGTGGTCCTCCCAGATGTGCAGCCCGTCCTTGGTCTCCACGCACTCCTGGGCGACGCCCGGGCCGACGACCTCGGAGAGGCCGTAGATGTCGACGGCGTGCAGGTCGAGCCGTTCCTCGATCTCGCGGCGCATCTCCTCCGTCCAGGGTTCGGCGCCGAAGATGCCGACCTTGAGCGAGGTGCGGCGCGGGTCGATGCCCTGCTTCTCGAACTCGTCCAGCAGGGTGAGCAGGTAGGACGGGGTGACCATGATGATCTCGGGCTCGAAGTCGCGGATCAGCTGCACCTGGCGGGCCGTCATGCCGCCGGAGGCCGGGATGACGGTGCAGCCGGCCCGTTCGGCGCCGTAGTGGGCGCCGAGGCCGCCGGTGAACAGCCCGTAGCCGTAGGCGATGTGCACCTTGTGGCCGGGTCTGCCGCCGGCCGCGCGGATCGAGCGGGCGACGACGTCGGCCCACATGGAGAGGTCGTTGTCGGTGTAGCCGACGACGGTCGGCTGTCCGGTGGTGCCGCTGGAGGCGTGGATCCGGCGGACCCGCTCCATCGGGACGGCGAACATGCCGAAGGGGTAGCCCTCGCGCAGGTCGGCCTTGGTGGTGAAGGGGAAGCGGGCGAGGTCCGCCAGGGTGCGGCAGTCCTCGGGGTGGACCCCGGCCGCGTCGAACTTGCGGCGGTAGAGCGCGACGTTGTCGTAGGCGTGCCGCAGGGTGGTCCGCAGCCGGGTGAGCTGGTGGGCGCGCAGCTCGGCCGGGTCCATCCGCTCGCCGGCGTCCAGGAGCTCGGGCGGGATCGGCTCCCCGAGGTGTCGGCGCGGGGCGGGTGCGGTGCCGGTCATCGTCGCTCCTTCGCTGGTCGGCCCATCCGGAGCGGCCTACCGATCGTTCGGTCAGGCGCACTCGGGCCTAGTAATCCAGTACCCGAACCGACTGTCAAGGGATCGCACCGGACCTGCGGAACGTGAGCTTCCGGACGCACGGAGCGAGAGTCTCGGCGTCCGAATTGTTGTGATGTGCCCTCTTGGTGCCGAATTGACCCGGACAGCTTGGCTGTCCGATATGAAAATCATTACGGAAGCTTGACTCGTACACGGCATCCCCCGCCCCGACCTCATGGTTCAGTAGTGCGGTTTCTCCCCCGCACCCCGGAGTGATCACCGTGCCCACGACTCCTGCCCTGGTCAGCGCGCTGCGCGAGCTCGGCGACCGGCCCGCCGTCGTCGCCGACGGGCGCGCGATCAGCGGCATAGGCCTGCTGCTCGGCGTCTCCCCTCCCGGCGGCCTGCCCCGCGCCCTCGCCGAACGCGTCGCCCAGCACGCCGCGTTGGCACCCTCCGCCGCCCGCGCCGCCGAACAGCGGCTGCGCTACTGGGCCGGCGTCCTCGGCCCCCCGCCCATCCGCCACACCGTGCTGCACCCCGCCACCGACCTCGCCGTCGACCTCGCCCTCGCCACCCTGCTGGCCGGCGGCACCGTCCACTGCGGCGACCCCGACCAGCACCCCGACGAACAGCTCGCCGCCCTCGCCGCCCACCGCACCACCCACCTCAGCCTGCCCTCCGCACTGCTCTGGCGGCTCAGCCGACTGCCCGGCCACGCCGCCCACGACCTGAGCGCACTGCGCCTCGTCCTGCACGTCGGCCCCGAACCCGGCCAGGACGACGTGTACGCCGCCGTCGACACGCTCGGCGCCGTCCTCGCCCACGTCCGCGCCCCCGACAGCAACACCGAAGCCGCCGACCGCCGCCTGCGCACCGACGCCGAAACCGCCACGGCCGCCGCCTGGAAGCACAGCATCGGCGTCACCGCCGAACAAGTCCGCGAGTTCGGCGACCAGCTCGACCGGGCCGTACTCACGTCCCTGCTGTCCGCCCTCCAGCACAACGGCGTCCTCACCGACCCCACCCGCGGCTACCCCGAGGCCGAAGTCCTCGCCACCGCCCTGGTCACCCCCGCCCAGCGCCCCCGGGTCGCCCGCTGGCTCGACGCGCTCGCCCGGCACGGCCTCATCACCCGCCACGACGGCGGCGCCCAGGGCCCGGTCTTCCACGGCGGCCCCGAACCCACCCCCGCCGACGTCCGGGAGGCCTGGCGGCCGCCCGTCGAAGCCTGGGCCGACGGGCTCGGCCCGGCCGCCGCCCTGGACCGGGTACGGCGCGGCGCCCTGCGGCTCCCCCGGCTGATCACCGGCGAGGACCCGGCCCGTCCGGCCGCCGCCCCGGTCCGCTGGGCCGCCGCCCGCGGCTACCTCGGCGCCGCCCTCGGCGCACTCGTCCGCGGCACCGCCGAAACCCACGACGGCCCGGCACCGCTGCGCGTCCTCGAACTCGACCTCGACCTCGACGGCGCCGAGACCGCCGTCGCCCGCGCCCTCGCCGCCCGGCCCCGGCCCGACGCCGAACACCACCAGGCCCCCGACGGCGGGCGCTACGACGTCGTCGTCGCCACCGCCACCGGCCTGCCGGAGGAAGAAGTCCCGGCCCTGGTCCGGCTGCTCGCCCCCGGCGGCCGACTGCTCCTGCTCGCGTCCACCGCCGAACAGCTCGACCTGCTCATCACCGGCGACGCCCGCGGCCTCACCGCCCACCCGGCGGAACGCTGGCGGGCCGCCCTCACCGCCGCGGGCTGCCCGACCGTCCTTGCCCTCCCGGAGGACGGGCACCCGATGGGGCTGCTGGGGCAGCGGCTGTTCGCGGCCCGGGTGGACTGAGCTGAGCGGGGCGGGCGGGGCGGGTGGGTCGGGCGGGGCGGGTGGACGCCGGGCGGACCGACCGGACGCCGGCGGGGGCGGGGAAGGAGAGGGCCCACGGCTCGCCGCCCGCTCTCCGTACCCGCCGCCCTCCCCTACCCGCCGGTCGGCGCGGTCCCGGCGGCCCGGCCCCGGACCGTCCGTGACCGGGCGGTGAAGCCCAGGTCACGCACCGCCACCCGATCCGTACCATTTCGATACCGAAGCCTGGATGAGCTGCGAGGATCCTCGCCGCCCGGGCCGGCGCCCGGGTAGGCTCCCGCTTGTCCTCCGGCCCCCGCGCAGGCGGCCCCCTGCCGCCGTGCCGCGTCCCGGGGGCGCACCCGAGCGGGCCATTCGGTGGGCACCGCGCACTCGACACCGCGCGCCAGGGCAGTCGCGCGAACGGCGAAGGGCATCGCATTGGCGGATCGGCTCACCGGAGGAGACTCGTCGCTGCTGCGGCGGATCAACGCGGCAGTCACGCTTCGGGCGCTGCGGAACGGCCACTCCGTGACCCTCACCCAGCTCGTCGGCGAGACCGGGCTCTCCCGGCCGACGGTCGAGGGCGTGATCGAGGGACTGGTCGAGACCGGGCTGGTCGCCGAGGTCGAGCAGCCGAGGGAGGACGGCCAGCCGGGCACCGGCCGCCGGGGCCGCCCGGCCCGCTGGTTCCGCTTCCGCGCCGAGGCCGGGCACATCCTCGGCATCGAGATCGGCGTGCACGACATCCGGGTCATCCTGGCCGACCTCACCGGCGACGTGGTGGGCAGTCACTTCAAGCCGGTGGACGAGACCCTGGAGGCCGAGGACCGGCTCACCGCCGTCCGCACCGCCGTCGCCGAGGTGCTGCGCAAGGCCGGCATCTCCCGGGACAACCTCTGGGCGGTCGGCATCGGCACCCCCGGCATCGTGGACCGCGAGGGCACCATCCAGCTCGGCACCGCGATGCCCGGCTGGACCGGACTCGACCTCGGCGCCCGGCTGCGGCGCTCCTTCCGCTGCCAGGTCTCGATCGAGAACGACGCCAACCTCGCCGCCATCGCCGAGCACTGGCAGGGCGCGGCGGTCGGTGCCGACGACGTCGTCTTCGTCATGGCGGGCCTCAGCCCGGGCGCCGGATCCCTCATCAACGGCAAGCTGCACCGCGGATTCGGCGGCGCCGCGGGCGAGATCGGCGCCCTCCACCTGCTCGGCCAGGAGGTCACCCCCGAACGCCTGCTGTCCACCACCGGCAAGCCGCTCAACCCGCTGGACGAGGCCGCCGTCGCCCGCGTCCTGCGGCTGGCCCGGGAGGGCGACGAGGTCGCGAAGGTCGCCACCGACCGCTTCCTCACCCGCCTCGTCCAGGGCGTCGCCGCGCTCGTGCTGGCCATCGACCCGCAGCTGGTGGTGATCGGCGGCTGGGCGGCCGGCCTCGACGGCGTCCTCGACCCGCTGCGCGAACGCCTCGCCCAGTTCACCCTGCGCGCCCCCGAGGTGGCCCTCGCGGCCCTCGGCTCGGAGGTCGTCGCGATGGGCGCGCTGCGCGTCGCCCTCGACCACGTCGAGGAGCAGCTCTTCGCCGTGGACCCGCCCCGGGCCTGAGCGCCCGGGCGCGGGCCCGCGCCGTCCGTCCCGCTCCCTGCCCCTTCCCCTCCACCCTCCCCCTCCATTGGCAGCAACGGCAAAGGCCCGGACGTCAGTTGACGCCCGGGCCTCGGCCTGAGGGTTTCCGGCAGATGGTTCAGGGGGTACTTCGGGGGTGCCTCGGAGCAGCGGCGCCTCAGGACGCGGTGCGGACCTCGGCGGGCGTACCGACCGGGGTGACCTCGACCAGGCCGGCCTCACCGAAGGTCAGCTTGCAGGTGTCGGCCCGGTAGGTGGCGACGGCGACGGCGACCAGGCGGCCGACCGAGGCGTACTGCGTGGTCAGGACCAGGACCGGGGCGCCGGGCTGGCGCTCCAGCAGGGCGGCCTGCTCGGCCTCGGCGACGCCGAGCTCCACCGAGCGCGACTCGCCGTCGACCTCCAGGCGCTCCAGCTGGCGCAGCACCGAGCGGGCGCGGTCGCTCTCCGCCCGGAAGCCGGGCAGGTGCGGCAGGGCGGCGGCCGGGACGTGCAGCGCCTCGGTGGCCATCGGGCGACCCTCCACCAGACGGACCCGGCGGACGGTGTGCACGGCGGCGCCCTCGGCGATACCGAGGCTCTTCGCGAGCTGCGCGGTGGCGGGAGCGGTGGTGCAGTCGATCGTCCGCCAGGACTGGCTGCGGGCGGCGCCGGGCCAGCCCTCCTCCTGCCGGTTGACCGGGACGCCGACCCGCGGGGCCGCGATCAGGGTGCCGATCCCCCGGCGGCGGACCAGCCGGCCCTCCAGCTCCAGCTGGTCGAGCGCCTGGCGCAGGGTGGCCCGGGCGACGCCGAAGCGGGCGGAGAGCTCGCGCTCGTTGGGCAGGACCTGCCCGGTGGAGAACTCCGAGTCGATGGCCCGCAGCAGAACCGTGCGCAGGTGCCAGTACTTCGGCTCCGGCACCGCAGAAAGCTGTCCTGTCGTCCCCACCGTGGCCTCCACCCGTTTGTTCCGTCCGCCCTGCGACAAGGAGGGCGGATCCCGGGCCCGCTGTCCGCTGTTGCGGCAGGTGGGAGAGCGGGCTTTTATCCGTCCTTCTTTATTAAAGGTCCTTGCAGTAAGCGACCCTAGGTGCTCCGTCCGGAGATGGTCAAGACCAATGGCACGCCTTGATGGGACTGTCGCACATATTCATGCCGCGTTCACGACAGCTCCTGTCAGTCACTGCCGGAATCCGTCGGAGCCGGACCGGGCGCCGCGCGTCACGGTCCCGGTCGGGTACGGCCAGTCGGTAGGCTGCCCGGGTGATCGTGGTGACGAGTGTGAACGTGAACGGAATCCGGGCCGCAGCCAAGAAGGGCTTCGTCGAGTGGCTGGCGGGCACCGAGGCGGACGTGATCTGCCTCCAGGAGGTGCGCTCCGAACCCGAGCAGCTGCCCGTCGAACTGCGCGACCTGGACGGCTGGCACGCGGTCTGGGCCCCCGCCGCCACCAAGGGCCGCGCCGGCGTCGCCGTCCTGTCCCGCACCGAGCCCCAGCGCACCGTGATCGGATTCGGATCCACCGAATTCGACAATTCCGGCAGGTACGTCGAAATCGACCTGCCCGGCCTGACCGTCGCCAGCCTCTACCTCCCCTCCGGCGAAGTCGGCACCGAGCGCCAGGACGAGAAGGAACGCTTCATGGCGGAATTCCTCGTCCACCTCACCGCCCTGCGCACCCGCGCCGCCGCCGACGGCCGCGAGGTCGTCGTCTGCGGCGACTGGAACATCGCCCACCGCCCCGAGGACCTCAAGAACTGGAAGGCCAACCAGAAGTCCGCCGGATTCCTCCCCGAGGAACGCGCCTGGCTCACCCGCGTCTACGACGAAGCCGGCTACGTCGACGTCGTCCGCGCCCTCCACCCCGACCGCACCGGCCCCTACTCCTGGTGGTCCTACCGCGGCCGCGCCTTCGACAACGACTCCGGCTGGCGCATCGACCTCCAGGTCGCCACCCCCGGCCTCGCCGACCGGGCCGTCGAGGCCCGAGTCGAACGCGCCGACACCCACGCCGAGCGCTGGAGCGACCACGCCCCCGTCACCGCGGTGTACGACCACGGCGACAACTGACCTGCACGCAGCCGTAGTCGAGCGGTAGACCGCAGAGGCAGTCCGACCTGCGGCCACCCCCAGCCCAGGCCCACTCGCACAGGTGTACGAGGCTTCGATCTCGCCCAGCCGGCAGCCGGTTCAACAAGTCGATTCGTCGCGGCGCCCCTTGCCAGGAGCGCCGCGACCGTCCACCACCGGGGTCGGCCTCATGGCACCAACTCAGGATCGGCCGGGTCGCCTCTCCGTCTCCGCCGGCGCCGTACATCCGAAGTCAACCCCTCCTGCCCTAGCGAGGCACGGAGCGCCACAGACAACCCCCGCCGTATGCGGAGCCGACCCCCTACCAACGACCTTCATCCGTCGCCCGACCTCCACGTACCACTACGCTTCGAGAGCGTAGGACACCTCACCGACAACCCGCATCGGAGCAAAGAGAAATGACGCCACTACATCCGCTCCCGTACGGGCTGCCGCCCAATCGACCTGAATCAACCGGCGCTCTCTGACACCAATCACCGCAGGTCAGCAAGTATCGGCCCCGCGCTCGCGGGGGTTGCTCGACGGAGTTCTATGCCCTCGGCGGTCCGGACAGATCGGCCCCGCGCTCGCGGGGGTTGCTCGGGCCCCGCCCGCCAAGGCGACAACCCCACCGTATCGGCCCCGCGCTCGCGGGGGTCGCTCCAGGTAGAGAGCTCCATCAACATCGCCGAGGAGATCGGTCCCGCGCTCGCGGGGGTTGCTCCTCGCTCACCCAGACCCGGCCGGTTTCGTCCTCATCGGCCCCGCGCTCGCGGAGGCGTTCCAGGCGCAACGCGACCCAGGAGCCAGACGAAATGTCGGCCCGGTCTCGCAAGGGTTTCTCGGGCACTCCGGCGGAGCAGCCCCGCGCGTGCGGGGGCGACACCCGGGCAAGGCGACGAAGGCCCTGTCCGCCGTGGAAGCCCCCGCGTGTGCGGGGCCGACGCACTTCGTGGCCTGCGGGCTTAGCGGTGGGAGCGGGCTGAGAGGATCAGTCCGTCGAAGTCGACGGGCTTCCAGCGGTCCTTGCCCGCGGTGCGGACGGTCCAGCCTTGCTCGTTGGTGGCGGGTTCGACGAGGACGGCTTGGCCGTCGCCGATGCGGGTGGCGAGGAGGTCCCAGAGGCGGTCGCGGACGCGGCGGCTGGGGGTGCCGACGAAGACGCCGGCGTTGACTTCGACCATCCAGCGGGTGAGGTGGCCGCGTAGGCCTTCGGGGGCTGCGATGAGGATGATGACGGTCACGAGCTGCCCGTGTCCTGGGTGAACTCCGGGCCGATGACGGCCAGGTGTTCGTCGCCCATGCCCGGGTCGGATACCGAGGGCGTCGCTGTGCCTGCGGTGCCGGACCAGTTGACGCCGCCCTGGACCGTGCCGACGCGTTCGTCCCAGAGTTCGTTGACCTCGACGTCGGGCATGTCCGTGTCGTCCGGGCTGAGGAGGGTCTTGACGTCGTGGACGATGCGTCCGAGCAGTTTGTCCTGGGCGATGCGGTCGCGCAGGCCGAGGCGGGCGTCGCGTTCCTCGGTGTGGCCCTGCTCGGCGAGGTCGAAGGCCAGGGGGATGGTGTATTCGGCTTTGTAGAGGTCGGCGATGTCGAGGACGAACGAGGTGGCCAGTCCGGTGTGGACGAAGCCGAGGCCGGGGCTGGCGCCCAGGCCGGTGATGACGGCGTGGCAGATCCCGTAGAGCGCTGCGTTGGCCGCCGACAGGAGGCGGTTGAGGTCGTCGCCTGCGGCGTGGGCGTCGCCGGCCTTGTAGACGCGGCCGTTCCAGGGGACTCCGGTCCGGCGTGATTCGGCCTGGTAGAGCTTGCGGATGCGGGCGCCTTCGCGGCCACGGAGTTGTTGCATGGTGGCCGCGCTGACGTCCTCTCCCGGGAACCGCATGCGGTACATGCTCCGTGCGACGGCCAGGCGTTCCTTGGTGCGGCTGACCAGCCACGCCTGGCGGTTGAGGAGGGCCGCGCCTCGGCTGGGGCCGAGGCCGGCGGCGTACATGCGCACTCCCTGTTCGCCGACCCAGCACACGGTGGTGCCGGAGTCGGCGAGGAGGTTGACGGCGCCGTGGGTGATGCGGGTGCCCGGTCCCAGGAGAATGACGGCGACCATGGCGGCGGGGACGCGGACGGTCTCGCGTTTGTTGATGACGACGACGGCGTTCTCGTCGCGGTCGATGTGGCTGCGTTCGACGTAGACGCTGGAGACCCGGTCGGCGAGGCGGTGCAGGTCGTGGGGGTGGGCTTTCCACCAGATGTCGGCCATCGGTCAGTGGTGTCCGCCCGGTAGCGGGGCGAGGGTGAGCAGGCCGCAGCCGTAGGCCTTGGAGGGGCCGATGCCGCCGAGGAGGGCGGCCTCCAGGAGGGCCGGATCGGTGATCCGCAGTCGGCCTTCGAAGGTGGCGGTGGTGAGTGTGACCGGGGTGCGGGTGCCGGGCTTGGTGAAGGTGTTGCGGCTGCGGTCGGTGATCCTCACTTCCCGGGCGGGCTGCGTGCCGGCGGGGGTGTCCGCGGCGGATGGTTCGAGGCCCGGTGCCGGGTCGTCGGTGCGGGCGTCGGGGATGGTGAAGCCCCACCGGGTGGTGCGGTCCAGGAACCAGGCGAGTTGCCGGGCCGCGGTGCGGTGGGCCATGCGGTAGGAGCGGTGGTGGAGTTCGGCGGCGGTCCTGGTGCGGCTCGGGCTCGCCTTGTCAGGCGTGGAGGTGTTCTGGACGGGGCTGGCCTTCAGCCGGAAGGCGAACTCGCGGCCGGTGGCGAGTTGGGCGAGCAGCGGGCTGTAGTCGCGGATCGCGTAGTGCTCGCCTTCGGCGTCGGGCCATCCGGCCTGTTCGACGATGTGGGTCCAGTCGGGCTTGGAGGGGGTGAGGACCAGCAGCATGGGGCGGCGCGGGTGGTCGGCGTCCAGGCGCCACAGGATCCGGTCGCCGGGGGCGGGGTCTGGGATGCCGGCCAGGACGGCGCCGTGCAGTGAGCGGGGGTTGGCGAGCAGGTTGCGGGCGGCGGCGCGCAGGGGGTTGATGCGGACGCGGGAGAGGTAGGTCATCTGGTCACCAGCCCAGCAGGGCGAACGGGTCGTGGCCGCCGGTGGCGGCAGCCGGTTGCGTGGTTGCGGCGGACGGGTCCAGGCCGGTGGGGACGTCGAGCCAGGCGTGGCGGATCCGCCGGGTGGAGAAGCCGCGCTCGCGGGGCGAGAAGGAGCGCGGGACGTCCTGCAGCATGTCCTCGCCCGAGGGGTCGTCGAAGGTCGCGGCCAGGTCGATCCGGTGCGGGGAGAACGGCTCCGGGCCCCGCTCGGCCCGACGCCGGTACGCGGCCTTCGCCGTGTTGCCCGCCTGCCAGGGCTCGGCGGCCAGGACGGCCTCCAGGGTGCCGTCGCGCACCGCACCGAGGGCGATCGGCTGGGTGGGGACGCAGGAGCGCCGGCCCAGGGCGAGCGGGAAGGCGGGATGGCGGATCGCCTCGGCGAGCGTGGTGACGAGGTCGGCCGGGCCCTGGACCGCGGCGACGAACACCGCGTCCTGGAGGTAGTAGCGGTGGGTGACGTGGGTGTCCTTGGCCGGGGAGGTCGGCTTCTGCAGGCCCTTGGCGTTGACACCGGCCTGCGGCAGCGGCCGCCCCCGGTAGTCGCTGACGGTGTGGTAGTCGCGCAGCAGCGTCCCGGGCTGGTCGATACGGATGCCCAGGCGCAGGCCGGCCAGATCGGCGATGTCCGCCTCGCGCGGGCGGCCCGCGGCGGCGGCGAGCAGTCCGACGACACCTGACTTGGTCGGCTGGGGCGGCGTGTCACGGCGGTTGAAGGCGCTGCGCTCGCCCCAGGACTGGAGGGGAGCGGCCAGGCGCAGTACCAGGACCGCCTGTTCCGGGGCCGGTGCGGGGATGGGGTCGGCGGGCATCAGTTGTCGTTCACCCGCTCGGTGAGGACGATTCGCAGGCCGTCGCGCAGCTCGGTGAAGGTGCGGTTGGTACCGAAGGCGTCCGCGAGCTTCTGCCCGGTCTGGTCGGTGCCCGTGTCGGTGCCGAGGGTGTGGCAGACGCCGACGTACAGCGGGGTGTCGCCCCACTGCTCGGTGGCGGTGGCGAACTCGTCGGCGAGGCGGCGCGCGGACTCGGCGACGATGCCGCTGCTCGCCGGGACGGCGTTCTCGTACGCGGAGACGAGGTTCACGGGCTGGTCGGCGCGGACGACGACGGCCACCAGGCTGGGACGGGTGCGGTGGGCGAAGGAGTTGCCGTAGCCGGTGGGCATGGAGCGGGCGAAGGAGTCGACGAACAGGTCGACGGCGTCGACTGCGGCCTTGTCGTCCCCGAGGTTGCCGCGCAGCTGGTGCAGGCCCACGGTGGCGTACCGGTACAGGGTGGCGGAGTTGAAGCCGATCGTGCCGATCATGCCGGCGCCGGTCTCCTCGGCGCTGTTCTCGTCGTCGACGGCCGTGTAGTAGTCGAATTCGAGTTCGGCGGCGTGGGTGGAGATGGCGTGGGCGACCTGGGTGGCGGCGTCGACGTTCAGGCCGGGGATGTCGGCGACCATGCGGCCGAAGAGCGCGACGTCGGCAGGGTGTCCGGTCTGCAGCTGGTCCTTGACCGGCAGGGCCTTCACTGCCTCGTCGAGGGCCTTGGCGTCGAGGGCGGCGAGGTCGGTGGCGGTGTCGGCGACCAGTTCGACGATGGCGTCCAGTTGGCGGCGGCCGTAGAAGAGGAGATAGGCGGTTTCGCCGTCCTTCTTGCCGGCGGAGATCCCGGTCGACTTGATCAGGGCCTCGGCGATCCGCCGGGTGCCGTCGGCCGGCACGCCGGTCCGCTCGGCGATGCCCTTGGCGAGCTGGGCGGCGATCCGCTTGGTTCGGGTGGCGAGGTCCTGCGGGTCGCGGCTCTCGGCGAAGTGGATGCGGGTGGCGCGCTTCCAGGCCTGGGAGGAGACGCGGGAGCGGCGCTTGCCGCCGAAGTACGCCTCCTTGGGGTTGCCGTTGTCATCGCGGTTGAGGTTGGCCGGCGGGACGGTCTGCAGGATGTGCACGTCGACGTAGAGGCGGTCGGTCATGCGCTTCTCCTCGAAGGATGATGGTGCCGGTGGCGATGGATGTGCCGGAGTGCGACTACTCGGCAGGTGCCTGGTCCTTCCAGGCCTGATAGCCGATGGCCCACTTGAGCCGAACCTGCGGGCGCCGGTCGGCGTGGTGCCAGGCCTGGATGTCGGCCATCAGGTGGTCGTAGTCCAACGGCTGCCCGACGGAGCGGAGTTGGGTGACCAGGCCGCGCAGGTGGACCAGCAGCGCGGACACGCTGGTGGCATTGGCGAGTTGGGCGACTCGGGTGTCGAGTGCCTCCTCACTGAACTTGCCGCTGCGACGTAGGGCCCGCAGCGCCTGGCCGAGTTTGACGCCGCGGCGGTGCATCGGCGTGGACTGGCTCTGCTGGTGAAGGCCGTAGAGAGCCAGGGCGGCGTGCTCGGCCATCTGCTCGTCGGAGACCTCGTCGCGCAGCGCGAGGAAGTCATTGACCTCGCAGCTGTAGAGCGGCCACATCTTGGGGCTGTCCATGACGGGGCGCCCGAGACCGGAGCGCAGGGCCGCGAGGTCCTCTCCGGGCGGTCGGCGCGGTTGCTTGGTGCGGGGGTCGATGCGCCAGGTGTGGTCGTGGGCGGTGAACTGGTCCCAGTACCGGCGCTGTTTGGCGGCGGCGGTGTGTTCAGTAGTCAAAGTCCGCTCCAGGGGCGGGGTCGGAGTCGAAGGCGGGTCCGGTCTCGGCTACCCGGGCGGCGGCCGCTTGCCGTACGGCATCGGCGTGGCGGGGCAGGATCTCGTTGACCTTCCGCCGGAAGTTGGCACCGGCCGTGCCGAGCCGGTAGGTCTGCGTCTTGCCCGCCTTTCCGGGCTGGTCGAGGGCGCGGCCGCCGAACGTGGTGGCGGGTGCGGCCAGCAGGAGCGCGTTCGCCGCATCCCACGTGTGGCGGTGTGCGAGTTGCTCCCAGGCGAGTCGGCCACGGTCCAGGACGTCCTCGTCGGTGCCGGCGTCGCGTACACCGGCGAGCAGGCGGCGCACCAGCGGGTCGAGGGTGCGCAGGAGGAGTTCGCCGGGGCGCTGGCCCTTGTCCCAGGGGATGGGGTCGGTTCCGGCGGCCCGGCGCAGGTCGGCGGAGAGGTTGTTGAGGGCCTGGGCCAGCCGTTCCGCCTGCTCGGCGACGTCCAGGAGCAACTGGTGGGCTTCGCTGTCCCGGTGGAGTGCGAGCAGGGGAAGGGGGATGGCGTCGTGGATGACGTCCTCGACGACGGAGGACTGGGTGCCGTAGACCACCCCGAAGGTCTCGACCTGCAGCGGGTAGTCGACGGGGAGTAGGTCGTCTTCTTGCAGGGCGCTGACCTCGTCGAGCAGGATGCTGGTCTCGAAGACGCCGTCGGAGCTCTGGCGGGTGGGCGCGAGGAGGGCTTCCAGTCCGCGCCAGGCAGCCTTGCCCTGGGTGTGGCGGCGGGGCCTTCGCTCGGGAAGGGCCGAGGCGGGCTTCTTGCCGGACTGCTTGGCCAACGCGGTGAAGGTCCAGGCAGTGTGCGGCTCCTGTTCGGGCACGGGGGTGAGGCGGTCGCCGGCGCTGATGAGCACCCGGGCGACCCGCAACTGCCCGGTCTCGTCCTGGTGCGGGAGGAGCCGGATCCGCCGGGCCTGCCACGTCCACAGGTCGAGGAGACCGTCGGCCTTGCGGGGCCTCCAGGCGGGTTGGTGCGGGCCCCTCAGCCACTGCGGGATGCCGAGGTTGTCCGGCGGGGTGAGCGGGAGGTTCAGCAGGAGGGTCTCGTACAGGGTGCGCCCGGTGGGGATGATGACGCCGAGCTGGCCGAGCGGGGCGGTGGGGTTGCCGGTCGTCTTGCCCGCCTTGACCTGGTCATCGCCGACGACGCCGGTCTTGATCCCCGCGGTGTCCCAGCAGTGGGCGTGCACGAGCCAGTGAGCGGCCTGGGCCGGTGTCAGGTCGAGGGGGTCCGCGTCGGTGCGGCTGGCGAACAGCGGGACGTTGTTGCCGCTCGCCGCGGTCGCCACCAGGGCGGTCGAACCCTTCGTCTCGCCCTTGGCGGTGCGCAGCCCGGCGACCTGCCCGAACGGGGCCTCGGGAGCGAAGAGGTCGAACTTCGCGTGGTGCTCGTCGAGGTAGGGCAGGAGCTTCTTGTCCAGTTCGTCCTTCGTGAACCCGCCCTCCTGGGCGAGCCGTTCGCCCTTCTCCTGAAGGTCCTGGGGTGCGCCGGTGGCGTGGGCGACGACGGGCAGCAGGACCTGGCGCAGGACGGCCGGGAGCTGGGTGGAGAACTCGACCACGAGGCCCTCGAGCTCGTGGGCCCGGGCCAAGGCCTCGGCCATCCCCAGCTCCACGGGAGGACCGCCTCCGACGGGTCGTGCCGTCAGCCACGGTTCGTCGACAAGGTTGTACCCAGGCACGCGCTGTTCTCCCAACTAGCCATGTTTAGCTTGTTGCTGGTTCATCGTGGCACCGGTGAAGGTCCGTTGTGGGGTGAATGCTTGAATTGCCCCTCGGCCCCGCGGGTTTGGTGCGCGGGGTTGGCCCCTGGCCGTGTTTGCGAGCCGGTTTCGGCCGCAAGTCGGCCCCGCGTTCGCGGGGTTGGGGTCGCGTGGGCGGAGCGGCACTCCGCCTGATTCCGCCCACGCGCTCTACCGGTACGGGTGTCCTCCGCTCACCACGAGGCCCAGCACGTCGTCGTAGCGCAGCCGGAAGTCACCGAGGACCGCGGCGCCGTGTTCGTCGAGTTCGAGGGCAAGGCTGTACCGCAGCCACGGATGGTCGCGCCAGCCCACCAGCGGTCCGAGGGTCTGCTCGGCCACCGTGGTCAGTTTGGCGGGGAGGCGCACCGTCCCGGAGAGCACGTCGTCCACCAGCTCGGCCGCGACCGTCCCGTTGGGACCGAGTTTGCGAGCCGTCATCGCGTGGAAATCCTCCGCGGCGTGGCGCACCAGGACGGCTTCCACGCTCACGCCCCCGTCACGGACGATCGCTTCGAACTGACCTTCCGTCAATCTGCCGTGGTTTCCGTAGTGGAGGCCGGCCAGGGTCTGCGATCCGTGCTCCCCGGCGCGGGTCAGCAGGTACTTGGCGGCCGCGTCCCGGCGCTCGTTCTGCCGCTCCCCCCACACCTGCCGGGCATCATCCTCAGCCCTGGTCCAGGAGGCGGGGACGAGGGCGTCGGTGCCGTACACACGGGCGACCAGGGCCGGCACCTCACTGGGGATCCTCCACCCGCCTGCGTCGACCGTCGCCGCTCGCTCGACCTCTGCCGCCGTGCGCAGCAGGAGGTAGCGCCCGTAGATCCGTTCGGAGGCGCGCAGAATGTGCGGCGCGCTGTCGTCGCCGAGGTGGACACCGGTGACGGCAACGGTGGGCCTGGACAGCAGGCGGGGGCGCTTCACGCCGTCGTGGCGGTGAAGGCGTCCGATGCGCTGCAGGAGGAGGTCCATCGGTGCGAGGTCGGTGATCAGCAGATCGGCGTCGACATCGAAGGACTGCTCCGCGAGCTGGGTCGCGACGACGATCAGCCGGTCGGGCCGCTCGGCCCCTTCGGTCGGCGGCCCGAGGAGCTTCAGCACTTCCTGCGTGCGGTCGGCTCGATGACCCGCGTGCAGGCGGCCGTGCAGAAGCCGGACATCAGCGCCGAACTCCTTGCGGAGGGCCTCGAACGTGGACTGGGCACGGGCCACGGTGTTGCGGATGACCAGGACGCATCCGCCGTCGACCAGGCGCTCCTTCAGGTAGTCGACCACAGTGGCGCCCGCCGGGCCGGCGTCGTCCCCCGAGGCCTGGGAATCGGTCCGCGTCGACGGTTCATCGAGCACCTCGACCCTCACCTGGAGGTCATCGCGCCAGGATTCGGTGCCCTCGACCAACAACGCCGGCTCCCCGCCAGGCTCCGCCCAGGCCGCCGTCACGCTCGGATAGCCCTCCGGCTCCGGAAGCTCCAGCGCCGCCGAGGCCTCCGCCGACTGCGTTCCCGCCAGGTAGGCACCGACCAGACGGCACCGTTGCTCGGGCGGCAGGGTCGCCGACAGCAGCACCACGGGCACTCCGGCCTGCCCGAGCCACCACAAGCCCTCCAGCAGGAACTGCGACATGTAGACGTCAGCGGCGTGGACCTCGTCGAGGATCACGACCTTGCCCACCAGGCCGGCCATGCGGAGCATCACATGCTTGGTGCGGGTCGCGGCGTACAGGAGTTGATCGATGGTGCCGACCGCGAACGGGCTCAGCAGCCCCCGGCGGCGGCCCAGGAACCACTCGGCGGGAGCCCTTCGCTCCCCGCCCTCGCAGCCGTCGAAGCAGTCGGTCCGCATTCCGAACTCGTCTTCGCCCACCTTCGCGAAGGGGTCGTCGGCGTTCTGCCCCCACTCCCCCGCGCCCTCCAGCAGGGCGCGCCACTCCTTGTTGAACATCCGCTTGCCGTGCAGCAGCGCGACCTGGCCGTCCAGGCCGTCCCCGACCTCGCGCAGCCACGCCCGAACCTGGGTGAACATCGGGTCCGCGGTCGCCTGGGTCGGCATCCCCAGGAACACCCCGTCCGCGCCGTGCCGCGCGGCCATCAGCTCGGCCGCCGCGAGCGCAGCCTTCGTCTTCCCCTCCCCCATCGGCGCCTCGACGATCACCAGGCCGGGCCCACCCATCCGACGCACCACGTCCAGGACCAACTCCTGGGACGGTCGGGGTCCGTGGCCGAACCGGTCCCGGAACGTCTCCGGACCCGGCACCGCCAATGCTCCCCACCCACCGCGCAGTTCGAGCCTCGACCACGCCGCCTCGGCCCGCTGCCGAGCCTGAGACAGCGTCACCCCCGTCAGATCGGACACTCCCGTGAAGTGCCGCTCGTCGCTGGCGATCCAGTCCGCCATCACCACGAAGCCGGACAGCTGAAGCTGCACCGCGCGGCTCGGCACCAGAACGGGTTCGACGGCAGCGAGCGGCGAGTCGCCGTCGTAGCCGAGCTCCCGGGAGAACACTTCCACCAGCGCCGACTGAGCAAGCTTCCAGGGCCGGCTGCTTCCCTGCAGCTTTTCGTTCCTCCTCGGCGGGCTCAGCTGCCCCACCGTCGGGATCAGCCCGTGATGGCCGGCGACCAACGGCCAGACCCAACCGACCTGCTCCTTCGACCACATCGCTTCGGTGAGCAGCGCCCTCAGCACGCGGGCACCGGCTTTGTCATGCCGCCAAGGCACGCCCCGCACCGCATACGTGTCCCAGCCGAGCCCCGCCTGACGGACCGCAGCCTCACCGACGGCGTCGAGCTGCTGAAACACCGGGGTGGCCTTGCCGCAGTCATGGATCCCGCACAGCCAGGCGAACAGACGCCGCCCCTGGCCCGCACCACCCGCCAAAGCGTCCAGACGCCACCGCGTCACCTGCGGCAGGTAACGGTCCCAGACCACCTCGGCCACCGCGGCAGTGTCCAGCATGTGCGACAGCAGCAGGTTGGCAGTCCCGCCGGCCCGCCCCGCAGACTTGCCCCACAAGGCACCCAACCAGCCCCTGACCTCCGGTGGATACCGCCGCCAACGGCCCTCATCCATCGTCCGACCTCCACGTGCGAGTACGCTTCGGGAGCGTAGGACACTGCACTGACAACTCGACTCGAAACAAGGAGAGATGACGGCAATGCATCAGCTCCCCTACGGGCTGCCATCCGATCGAACCGAATCAACCGACGCCCTTTGACGCCGATCGCTGCAGGTCAGCAAGTGTCGGCCCCGCGCTCGCGGGGGTTGCTCACGCCCTGGAGTGGCAGGGGCCGGCGCTGATCTGTCGGCCCCGCGCTCGCGGGGGTTGCTCACGCCCTGGAGTGGCAGGGGCCGGCGCTGATCTGTCGGCCCCGCGCTCGCGGGGGTTGCTCGACGCAGGACGTCGCGAAGGGAGGCGGCGTCGAGTCGGCCCCGCGCTCGCGGGGGTTGCTCCCGCAACGTCGGTCCGGCGGTCGCTTGGGGACTGTCGGCCCCGCGCTCGCGGGGGTTGCTCCTGGTAGGAGGGCAGGCGCCGGCCGATGGAGAGGTCGGCCCCGCGCTCGCGGGGGTTGCTCCCAGTTGACCTTCATGAGAGGCGTGTGCTCCCAGTCGGCCCCGCGCTCGCGGGGGTTGCTCCTCCTCCATCGCGGCGGGGTCGTCGAGGATGCGGTCGGCCCCGCGCTCGCGGGGGTTGCTCCGTTGGTGGGCTGTCCGCAGGGGGCGGCACCAAGTCGGCCCCGCGCTCGCGGGGGTTGCTCCTCCTGACGGAGTCGGTCAAGCACGGGGGGTAAGTCGGCCCCGCGCTCGCGGGGGTTGCTCCCAGACGGCGAGCGCCGACCAGGCGAGCGCGGCGTCGGCCCCGCGCTCGCGGGGGTTGCTCCTCCTGCGTCGACGGCAGTGCGGCACCTGCGGCGTCGGCCCCGCGCTCGCGGGGGTTGCTCCTGGTCCGGTCGTCTGGTGCCGACGAACTGGCAGTCGGCCCCGCGCTCGCGGAGGTTGCTCCCCCAACCTCGAAGCCGCCCCAGCCGAAGCCCTGTCGGCCCCGCGCTCGCGGGAGTTGCTCGCCGGGCACCGGCCCCGTGACCGTGAAGGTCGGGTCGGCCCCGCGCTCGCGGGGGTTGCTCCGGCCATCGGCTCCGTGGTGTCCGGCAGCAGCAGTCGGCCCCGCGCTCGCGGGGGTTGCTCCGGTCTGCTCCAGCGGTTCGCCGACGCCACCGGGTCGGCCCCCGCGCTCGCGGGGGTTGCTCCAGGGCGGCGGGGCGGCCGTCGTCGGTGCGGCAGTCGGCCCCGCGCTCGCGGGGGTTGCTCGCCAGACCCAGAAGCCTTTTGGACGGCCGCCTCGTCGGCCCCGCGCTCGCGGGGGTTGCTCCACACACGATCACTTCGGATGAACCGATGGCCGGTCGGCCCCGCGCTCGCGGGGGTTGCTCTCGGACCACGACGAGAGGAACCGCGATCATGTCGTCGGCCCCGCGCTCGCGGGGGTTACTCCCAGTACGACAAGAATCCGCCGCCGCACTGGCCGTCGGCCCCTCGCTCGCGGGGGTTGCTCGATCCGGCACCGGGTGGTGGTGTCCGGCTCGCGGTCGGCCCCGCGCTTGCAGGGGTTGCTCCCACGGCGGTGGCGGATGCTGTGCCTCTCCGGGTCATTGGCACGATCTTTCGGTGGCCCCGGGAGTTCGGGGGCGATCCGTCCGGTGGGCGGCGACCGGTGCGCGGGGTCGGGTGCTGTGGCGATTCGCCCACTATCTGTCATGTGCATGGCTATCATGGCGGGGAGACGCCGCGTTCGGATGCGCGCGCGTTGCGGACGTCCTCACATGCCTGGAGGCTTCGTGGGTTCCAACCTTTCCCGCCGGCGGCACCTGTACGCCCCCGCCGCCGGCCTTGCACTGTCGTGTTCCGTCGTCCTTGGTGCCGCCACCCCGGCACAGGCCTTCAGCGGGGGGAACCACGAGAGGATCACCCGGGCCGCCCTGGGGGCCGGGGGCTGGCACCCGAACTCGCTGACGGCGATGGCCGACGGGAACTCGGGCGCGATCGTCGCCAACGACCACGGCGAGTACTTCGGCATCGGCAAGCTCCACTGCGACAACGCCGACTACCTCGACCCCCGGTACGACAGCCGCTACCCCCGCACCCGGGGGCAGGCCGACGCCGAGATCGTCGACTGCATCGACAGTTCCGTCCACAACGTCAAGCGGGCCCTCGCCGCCGCGGACCGGCTGGTCGACGCGAACGGGCACGTCGTCGCCGCCCAGACCGCCATCTCGCCGGCCTGTGACTGGAACGACCGACCGGGACGGGCGAAGTGCGAGGTGCTGGAGGACCTGGGCCGCGGCTGGCACCAGATCGAGGACTTCTACGCCCACAGCAACTGGGTCGACCAGGCCGGCCCGGGGGCCGTCGGCGTCAGGAACCCCCCGGGCCTGGGCAGGACCGACCTGCCCGCGTTCTTCTCCATCGCCCGCTACAGCTCCATGAGCAGGGACGACTGGGCCAGGGACGCCATCGGCCACATCCCGCACGACCTGGCGACCGGTTGCTACCCGGACCGCGACCACACCGGGACGGTGTCCGACTGCGCCAACCGCGTCACCCACGACGGCGTGCTGAACAAGGACACGAAGGACACCCCGCGCTCGGCCGTCGGCCACAACTTCGACCGCGCCAACGACCTCGCCGTCAAGGACATCGCCCGCCAGTGGCAGCAGTTCAAGGACGAGCTCCACCGCAAGTACCCGAACAACGGCCGGGCGGACGCGATGATCTGCGCCATCACCCACGACCACCCGGACAAGACCTGCTGAGCGGAACGGAGACGTCATGCGAAGGTTCCTGATCAGGCTGTTCGTCGCGGCGGCCGCCACCGCCCTGACCGTGGCGCTGCCCGGCGCGGGCGCGGCGGCACCGGCCCGCACCGCGCCGACCGCGACCGCGGCGGCGGCGGCGGTCGACCACACCGTGACGTTCGTGAACCACTCGTCACAGCGGCTGTGGATCGGCAGCGGCGTCAACGCCGACGGGTCGAAGCAGTTCACCCGGCTGCCGGTCCTGGCTCCCGGGCAGTCGGCGACGGTGACCGTCCCCGAGACGACCGCCCCGTTCCACTGGCGGGGGAAGTTCTTCGCCCGGCAGGGGTGCGGCGGGGCCTCCGGCAGCGGCTTCCACTGCCGGGTGGGCGACTGCGGCCCGTACGCCGACCACTGCACGACGGGCGAACAGCCCGTCAGTCTCGCCGAGTTCAACTTCGACGCCCGGGACGGCGCCGCCCCCTGGTACGACGTGAGCTACGTGAACGCGTTCTCGCTGCCGGTCACGATCACCCCGGTGAACGCCTCCATCCCGGCGGGCGGGGGCTGCGACACCCGGGGCTGCGCGACGAACCTGCTGTCCTCCTGCCCGCCGGCCGACCTGACCCGCGGGCCGGACGGAAAGCCGATGCTGTGCACCAACCCCAGCCGCGACACCCCGAGCGACTACAGCCGCGCGCTCGGCGCGAAGTGCCCCAGGGCCTACACGTGGTCCAAGCAGGACCAGGTGCCGGGCAACAAGGTGATGCAGCAGTGCAGCCGTTGCAGCGGCTTCACCGTCACCTTCGGGTCCTCCGTGTGATCTGCCCGGTGGCGACCGGGAGCGCGGGCGCTACCTTCTGGAGGATGAACACCTGCCACGACACCGTGTCCCTCCTCCCGCCTCACGCATGCTGACCCATCGTCAGCTCGCGGCCCTCGGGATAGCCGGCCTGCTCGCCGCCGCCACGGCGGCCTGCTCGCCGGCCCCCGAGCCCACCCTCGGCCTGCAGCGGGACGGCTCCGGCTATGCCGTCGTCGTCCCGCTCTGCGCCGACGGCCACGTCTCCCACGTGTCCGTCTCCATGTCCGGCTCCGGCAAGGACAGCAAGCGCTGGGAGATCGACGCCGGCCCCGACTCCACCGACACCGTCGACCGCTTCCCCCTCTTCACCGCGCCTCCCGGCTGGGCCACCGAGGAGTCCGCCCTGACCGCCCTCGCCCCCGGCACCACCTACTACGCCTACGCCATCGCCGCCGCCAACACCAGGGACAGCATGGTCGACTTCACCCTCGCCGACCTCCAATCCCTCAAGCCCGACGAGGTCCTCACCATCAAGGGCGCCCGCGTCAAGTCCGCCAAGTTCCGTACCACCGCCCTCAAGCTCTGCTGACCCGACGCCCGCCCCCGTCCCTGAAGGGCCCGCCCCGCGCCGACACCACGGCGACGGCCCGGTCCCCCCGCGCGGGGGGACCG